>JBFMBQ010000155.1:0-2822 GCA_040755115.1 bacterium | reverse complement strand
TGGCTTACGCTTCGTCAACACCTTCAGGTGTCCGCCGCGCGGCAGCAGCAGAAAATCGCTGTCCTGAACAAGCAAGCCGCCGCTCACTTTTCGCACATCCACCTCTTTCACCTGCTTCATCCTTTTGCCAGTTGTCAACTGTATTACGCGCATGTGCTTGCCGCGCACGCCCTTTTTTATCTCCTCCACTGCGCCTTCTGTGAACCGGGGCGAGACCACCGCCTCTATGAAGGTCGTCGTAAGTTCCTTCGCTGTTTTTTTCTCCACCGTGTCGTTAAATGCCACCACGCTGCCGAAGGCTGATGCCTGATCAACATCCCTCGCCTTCATATACGCCCTCGTGGTATCCCTGTCAACTGCAACACCGATGGGATTCCCGTGCTTGACAACCGCTACAGCCGTCTTGTCAAATTCCATCACTATTTTCAGCGCAGCATCCATATCAGCGACATTGTTGTATGAGAGACTCTTGCCCCACAATTGCTCCGCATTAGACAGCGAAGCACCTTCAAAGTCGGGTTCACGGTAAAATGCCGCCTTTTGATGCGGATTTTCTCCGTAGCGCAGATCGTAAGCCTTTTCGTATTTCAAAAGAAGCGTGTTGTGGAATTGCTCTTCCTGATGGAACTTCTTCGCCAGAAACTTGTGAACCTCCATATCATAAGATACCAGCAATTCAAACGCCTTCAGGGCAAGTTTTTTCCTTGTCTCAAGCGAGACCTGCATGTCCCTCTTTTCCATCTCTTCCATTACAGGTTTATATTGGTCGGGGTCTGTGAGAATCGCCACATCCGGGAAATTCCTCGCTGCTGCACGAATAAGCGAGATGCCGCTCACACTGATCTGCGACAGAACTTCCTGCCATTTTTTTCCTGTTTCATCATCAATATCAGACGGCTGAAAGGGCGGAGTGTTTACAATGACAAGATCGATCGGATCAACACCGAGAGATTTCAAGCAATCCATGTGGGCGGGGTCGTTTCTGGGGCAGAGCAGCGCCCCGTATATTACCGGGTGAAGCGCGTTGATGTGGTCATTGAGCATGTCGGAAAAACCTGTGAGGCGGGATATTTCTGTAACTTTTATCTTGTTTCTCTCAAGCAACTTTGCGGTGGCGCCCATTGAAATTATGCTCACATCCCTCTTTGCCAGGAAGGCGGCAAGTTCCACTACATCTCGCTTGTCCTGCACGCTTATAAGCGCCTGGGATATTCTTTTCATATCTTCCTCCTTGATTAGCGGTCAGTTGTCAGTTCATTATTTCATTTTGCATTTTGCACTTTGCTCTTTTCATTTTGCGGTTATCGCTGGTCGCCGGTCATTAATATTCTCAATATCGCCGATATTTTGTTGTCGTCCAGAGTGAATTTGAAGTATCCTCCATTTTGAAGTTTGTCTTTCCATACATCTTTTAACGGGAGATTGTTGAAAAAGCACATTGCCGTGCCGGCGAGCACCTGATGGGTGAGAAATAATATGTTCCTGCCGTTATCGTTGACCAAAACTTCCCTGATCCCCTTCAGAAACCTTTGTTCCACCTGCTTCAGGCTCTCGCCGTTTGGAAACTGCACGGTATCGGGATGTTCCTTCCATGTGGCGAGCAAACCGGGAGCGACCGCTTCCGCCTCCGCCTTCGTAAGCCCTTCAAGGTCGCCATGGTCAATCTCCACAAGCCATTCTTTTATGATAACAGGCAGCCCCTTTTTCTGTGCCGTGAATTCTGCGCTCTGCCGTGCGCGCAGCAAGGGGCTTGCATAAATTATGTCAATTTTTATGTCTCCGAATTCCGACGCCGTCCGCTCCGCCTGCCTTCGCCCTTCGCCGTTAAGGGGTTTGTCTATTTTCCCCTGACACCGGTACTCGCGGTTCACATCAGTTTCGCCATGCCTGACAAAATACAGGGTCATCATTTCCCGCGCACCAGTCCAATCTTAAAACACATCTGCCCCGCTCTGCCAAGGCGCTCAATTATCCCGTCGGCAGTTTCAGGAGATGAAATTACCGCCATGCCGACACCGAGGTTAAACACAGTTCGCATCTCGTCCTCTGATATGTTTCCTTCTCTTTGAATGAAGTCAAAAATCGGCGGTATATCCCAGTTGCCCCACTGGACATCCGCGGTTAGTCCTAAAGGGATTATGCGGCTTATGTTGCCGATCAAGCCGCCGCCCGTGATGTGTGCAATCCCGTGAATGGGGAAATTTTCAACGAGGGACATAATCACATCAACATAGATACGCGTCGGCTCCAGAAGAACATCTCCGAGCGGGCAACTGAAATCTTCTGTTTGTGTGCTGACTTGATAGCCTTTTATATCAAACAACACCTTACGCACAAGGGAAAAGCCGTTGCTGTGTAGTCCTGATGAAGGAAGCCCCAAAATAACATCGCCTGCCCGTATTTCAGTGCCGTATATGATTTTTTTTCTGTCAACTATACCGACGCAGAAGCCGACAAGATCGTATTCTCCTTCCGAATAAATTCCGGGCATCTCTGCCATCTCGCCGCCGATGAGCGCGCACTTCGCCTGGAGACAGCCCTCCACAACACCGTCAATTATCTCATTTATCGTTTCGGGAGATAGTCTGCCTGTGCCGATGTAATCAAGGAAAAACAGTGGGCGTGCACCGCAGGTGATCACATCATTCACACACATCGCAACCGCATCAATGCCGATGGTATCATGCTTGTTCATCATAAAGGCGATCTTGAGTTTTGTCCCCACTGAATCGGTTCCGGAAACAAGGACTGGATCATCTGCGAGGTAATCCTTGATTGAGAACAGACCGCTGAAACCACCGAGGTCAGTGAGGACGCGGGGG
>JBFMBQ010000154.1:0-5015 GCA_040755115.1 bacterium | reverse complement strand
ATCTCTTTATCAAAGCAATGTTGAATCAATCCGTAACACAGCATGAGATACATTATGTAATATTTTTAATAAATTAAAAAGGAAGGTTGATGTTAAAATTAATGATACAGAAATATTATGACATAATTAACAGAATTTCTTTCGCTCGTAAAAAAGCAGCGGACCCCTCTGGAGGAACAGGTATTTTTTTTCCAGAATTTTTCAGGGTCCGCTGTTTTGTTTTTAACAGGACTGGTTTTTTGTTTTCTCTATGTTTGGGATTTTACACAGTGTCAAACAGCCTTTTCTCCTTCTTCGCCGGTGCGGATTCTTATTGCGTTATCAATTGATGAAATAAATATCTTGCCGTCTCCCACCTCACCGGTTCGTGCATATTTAATAATGATCTTCGCAATCCGCTCTGCGTCCTCATCATTTGTTGTTATTTCAATCATCTTTTTCTCTATAAAATGGACAAGATATTCCTGCCCCCGATACACAGTCTTGTGCCCTTTCTGCCTGCCGAAACCATGCACCGTAACAACCGTGATACCCTGCACACCAGCAGCGGTTAGTGCTTCTGTAACTTCGTCTAACTTGGAGGGTCTTATTATGGCTTTAACTAATTTCATCTTTTTAGTCTCCTTTTTGACATTCCAGGTACCTGAGTCTGTATAATGACCGGGAAACTTCACTCAAGGCTAAATGTTGTATCCCATTTCGTTATGTTGTGATAAATCAAGCCCTTCTTCCTCTTCTTCAGGTTTTACACGCAAACCCATCACTAAATCCAATACTTTCAGGAGAACAAAAGTAACTGCGAATGAATAACCGATTGTTACAACAACGGCGAGCGCCTGTTTGCTGAGGAGAACCGCGTTTCCGTAAAATAGCCCGTTGCTTCCGGCGGCATTGTATGCGACATTAGCAAACAAGCCTGTCATAAGCGCGCCGAATGTGCCGCCAACACCATGCACTCCTACTACGTCAAGTGAATCATCATATTTTGCCTTCAATTTGAATTGAACTCCTCCGTAACACAATGCGCCAACGCCCAGTCCGATTGCTACTGCCGGCATAGGTCCTACGAAACCTGCCGCTGGCGTAATTGCCACTAATCCCGCCACTGCCCCGGATGCTACTCCCAGCGTCGTCATCTTTCCGCGATGCAGCCACTCCGTGATGCCCCAAGACATCGCCGCCGCGCATGTGGCAATATGTGTAGCCACAAATGCACTCACGCTCAATGTATTAGCGCCAAGTGCGCTTCCCGCATTAAATCCAAACCACCCGAACCACAGGAGCGCCGTCCCGATAAGTGTCAATGTCAGATTATGAGGCACAACACCGCCGTCCTCCAGCGCACGCCGCCTCCCAGTCAGTATAGCGGCACAAAGCGCAGCAGCACCAGCGCTGATATGCACTACCGTCCCACCTGCAAAATCCAGCGCTCCCATGTTTCGTATCCACCCGTCAATTCCCCACACCCAGTGCGCTATCGGATCGTATACCAGCGTGCACCATAACAACATAAAGACAAGATATGTCTTGAATCGGAAACGCTCCGCAAATGCGCCTGAAATCAGTGCGGGTGTGATGACTGCAAACATCATCTGATACACCATAAATAGCATGTGTGGTATAGTTGCGGCATAACCCTCGTGAGGCGTCATACCCACATTTTTCAACCCAGCCCATTCAAGCCCCCCAATCAAGTGCCCCTTGTCCGGACCGAAAGCCAAACTATACCCAAACAGCACCCATTGGATGCTCACAACCCCGATAAGTATGAAACTGTGCATCATAGTGGCAAGCACATTTTTTCGGCGCACCATCCCACCGTAAAAAAGCGCAAGCCCAGGTGTCATCAGCATAACAAGCGCCGTGGAAACGAGCATCCATGCTGTATCTGCTGGATTTATCTTTTCCATTTTCTAATGCCTCTCCTTTTTTGTGTGTTTCCTATAAGTGCTCCGAAATTTCCTTACAATTAAGAATCTATAGAAAATGTGTTAAATTGAGATTACAAAATTGTTAATTTTATGTTAATAAAAAATCATGGCGCCTTATCCCCCCACTATGAGGATAAGTGCGCCATATATGTGTTTCTCTTTAGACTGCTATCTATCGCTTGTTGCTACAGTGCGCCTTCACCTCTTTCATTCGTGCGAATGCGAACGGTTTCCAGAACATCCATAATAAAAATTTTTCCATCCCCGATTTCGCCGGTTCTGGCAGCATCTGCAATCGTCTTTACAATCCTGTCGGCTTCTTCATCTCTGACGATTATTTCTATCCTTGTCTTCGGTATAAACTCAACCCTGTACTTCTCTCCACGCCATTGCTGTTCAAAGCCCTTCTGCTTGCCATGACCTTCAACTGCGCTGATCATCAATCCTGAATATCCTATCTTCTCAAGCGCACTCTTTACATGTGCAAGTTTTTCCGGACGAATAATCGCTTCTATCCTTTTCATGCAGTTTCACCCCCTCAATGCAATACGCAAATCAAATTTTCGTTCCACCAATAAAAGATATGGCAGGTTTAATCGTAAGAAATTCAGGATAAGCGCTGTTGCCGTGCTCACCCACATCAAGCCCTTCAATTTCTTCCTGCAAACTCACTCTTATACCCATAATCGCCTTCAGCGCAGCCCACGAAATAATAGCCACAGTGAAAGTAAATGCACCTGCGCACAAGATGCCGATTATCTGGGAACTGAGCAGTTTCAAGCCGCCGCCAAAGAACAAACCACTGCCAGTTGCAGCACCAGTTATGCCATCCTGTGCGAACAGTCCCACGGCTAAAGTACCAAACACACCATTTATCAGATGAACAGACAGCGCACCAACTGGATCGTCTATCTTCGCACGATCAAATCCTATCACTCCCAGAACAACAAGTGTACCCGCTATCAAACCGATAATTAATGAACTGGCGACACTCACAAAAGCACAAGGCGCCGTAATAGCAACAAGTCCAGCAAGACATCCGTTCAATGTCATACCGAGATCGGGTTTTCCCAGCAGCATCCACGATACGATTGTTGCACTAAGTATTGCAGCAGCAGCAGCGGTATTTGTAGTTATGACGACATGTGAAATCGCCTTTGGATCAGCAGCCATCGTTGAGCCAGGATTAAATCCGAACCATCCCAGCCATAGAACAAAAGTGCCGATCGTTGCGATGGAAAGATTGTGCCCTGGAATCGGATTTATCGTTCCATTGTTCGTATATTTCCCGAAACGCGGACCGAGCATCAAAACCCCTGCAAGCGCTGCCCAGCCGCCGACCGAGTGAACTACCGTTGAACCTGCAAAATCCCACATACCTAACTTTGCAAGCCATCCTCCGCCCCAAATCCAGTGCCCTACGATGGGGTATATGAACATTGCCATAATAAAGGAAAATAAAATAAAGGACTTATACTTGATTCTTTCAGCGACCGCACCAGAAACTATCGTGGCAGCCGTCCCGCAAAAAACAAGTTGAAAGAAAAACTTCGCCAGCAGCGGCACTCCTGTCCACGAAATTGAAGAATACACTCCTCTGTATGCTTCACCTGTCGCCGGTGAGTTGTCTGCTCCACCTAAAAAGAACAACCCTTTCAGCCCGACAAGAGAACTTCCGTCTCCAAACATCAATCCCCAGCCAAGAACTAAAAATCCAATTGATGAAACAGCGAAAACAACAAAGTTCTTGGAAAGAATATTTACACAGTTCTTCGCTCTGGCGAAACCTGACTCCACCATCGCAAAGCCCATATTCATAAAAAACACCAGCATCGCCGTTACCAGCACCCACATCGTGTCTAAAATTACTTTTGTTTCCATTGTTATCAATCCTTTCTTGTTGCAGGGCGCGGTCTTCGCACTGCGCCGTAATTGGCGGCATACGGAGATGCTGCCCTACAGCAACATTCCTAAAAATTTATGTCTAATTGCGTCGTCCATTTCACTTTGCCGTTTATTCCCTGATCGTTGTACCACACTGGACCGACAAGCAAACTCGCATTCCTTGTAAAATACCAATATAAACCGACACCGCCGCCGCCTAATAGGTTATCCCCACTCGCATAGTCACCGGCGATAACATATTTGTTGTATGTGCCATCCGCATCTTCAACCGGATTGAATCCGTAATCAAAGCCGAACATGAAGCCATCGTCTTCCTTATCACCGTTGGAACTGACAAGTATGTCATCGTTCCCTGTGTAATAGCCGCCGTGCAGCCTCACCTTCTCCACCGTCTTGCCAACTACAAAATGAATAACATTCTGGTTCGTTATGTTCTTTTTCGTGCCAATATTAAATATGCCCAGACTTATTCCCGGCGAATTTGGTGAAAGTTTACCCTCCGGTATTCCAAGTTTGGCATTGAAAAAGAATGGATAATCCATATCTGAAAACCAGTCAAATCCGAGTTCCATATTTGCATCCTTTGACAATTTGACACCATAAGTAAGTCCTAAAAGGTTTGTAAAAGCGAAATCTTTCGTGCTCCGATTACTGTAATTGTCATAAGTCAGATGCCATACCCCTGCCGGCTGCACATCCATCACGCACGGCGTCCAGTAGGTCGTGCTCGGCGTCGCACCAACAAGCCCGCCGATAAACATCAACATCACCGCCAAAAACATCACTGCCCAAAAACCTGTTCTCCTCATCAAAACCGCCTCCTCTTATAAAAATTTATGCTATAAATATATAGCACACTTGTTACATCAAAATTTCATAAATAAAAAATTTAAGTTAAATTTTTGTTAAATATTTGTAAAAAACGGGAAGGCAGTCCGAAAACCACCTTCCCGGTTCCAAGTGAGGCTAACAAGCCTGGATTGATTTCTATTTCTGATTTTCATCAGGTTGCCTGCACGGCAGGTTTTCTTTCCACTTTCATTTTTTTGGGAAGAGCAACAAAAACTTCAACAAGCCCTCTTACTCCCACTGAAGAAACGATGTTATACATCAAAGCAAGATATGCAAGTATTATCAGACTGCCAAAAAATGCCGCAGCGATCATCTCAGGCTGAAAGG
>JBFMBQ010000153.1:0-6203 GCA_040755115.1 bacterium | reverse complement strand
GACAGTGTTGCTGTAAATGGTGTATGTCTGACGGCGACAGGCGCAAAAAGAGGAGCGGGAACGGAGATTATAAAGATGGATGTGAGCGAAGAGACTTTTAATAAAACCACGCTGAAGAATCTCACAAACGGCGCAAAAGTGAACATTGAACCTGCTCTCACTCCGGCGAAACCGCTCGGCGGGCACCTCGTTTACGGGCATGTGGACGGCGTTGGCACGATTGAATCTATCCGCCGGCACAGACTTCAGGTTGAGATGGAAATTTCCTTTCCATCAGAAATCGGCATCTTCATCGTAGAAAAAGGCAGCATCGCTGTTGACGGCGTAAGTTTAACAGTCGGGACATTGGAAGGTAATCGTTTTACCGTATATCTCATTCCTTATACATTACAAAAGACGACACTCGGCGAAAGGAAGCCGGGCGATAAAGTTAATATTGAAGTTGACATGCTGGCGAGATATGTGTGGAAGATTGTAAGTGCAATGGGGAAACGGGAGACGGGAGCGGGAACAAAAAGAGGAGAAACTTTAATGGAACTGCTTGAGAGATACGAATATGTGAATCGGAGAGACAGCAAATGACACCAGTAAACTTCTACATAATAACAGGTTTGTCAGGCGCAGGGAAAACCTTTGCGAACAAGTGCCTTGAGGATCTGGGCTTCTACTGCGTTGACAATCTGCCGCCGAAACTGATCGCAAATTTCGCAGAACTCTGCGCGCACTCTACACGCAAGATTGAGAAGGTTTCGCTCGTGCTTGACATCCGCGGCGGCGTGTTCTTTGATGATGTCTTCAGCGCGCTTGATACTCTTGATAAGAGCGGCTACAAGTATTGCATATTGTTCCTTGACGCATCCAACGAGATCCTCATACGGCGTTTCAAGGAGACACGGCGGCTGCATCCGCTCTCCGGACCGAACGGCAGCATACAGGACGGACTTGAAGAAGAGCGGAGACAATTAAAGGGACTTTGCGACCGCGCCGATTTCTACCTTGATACATCAAAAATGACGCCTTGGGAACTCAAACGCGAACTGGCGCGCATCGTGCTCGGCGACGAAAAAGGCGAGAGGTTTGATATTACCATCATCTCCTTCGGCTACAGATACGGCATCCCCCTTGAATCCGACATCGTCCTTGATGTCCGCTTCCTGCCGAATCCCTACTACGAGGAAAACCTCAAAAACATAAGCGGAATCTCCGCCCAGGTGGACGATTTTGTTATGAGCCATGAGGTGTCAAAGGAATACCTCAAACGGACAGCCGACCTCCTTCTCTATATGCTCCCTCTGTCCAAACTTGAAGGCAAGGCGAATCTGGTGATCTCCATCGGCTGCACCGCAGGCTTCCACCGCTCCGTGGTCATCGCGGATGAATTATACAAAATCTTGAAAGAAGAAAATTACGAGGTCTCCGTGATCCACCGCGATCTGAAAACAGTCTGACAAAACAAAATTAAATCAGACGCGGATTACGCGGATTACATGGATAAATGATGAAGCACACCGATCCAATATTAATTGTCAAAAAACGCCTGAAATGGTTTTACCCGGGCATGAAGGTTAAACGCTATATTTCTATGGTAATTGTCGGCGTGATGATCTTCAGCATGGGAGCGGTTTTCATCATCGGCAAAAACATCCCGCGGGATGTATATTTATATGTAACCACTTATATAAGGCAGGGTGTGGTGGGAATAACGCTTGCGATATTAGGCGGCGTGCTGATCTTCTACGGCATACGCAATCTCAACCGCAGATTCGTGAATCTCCTGATGCCCGGCGTCGCCGACAGACTGGTTGACAAGGTTTACGAGGAGGCATATCTCCAGCACGGCGTAAAGGTCGTCGGCGTCGGCGGCGGCACTGGTATGCACTCGCTATTGCGGGGATTGAAGGAATACACATCAAACATCACGGCGGTCGTTACCGTAAGCGATGACGGGGGGAGTTCGGGGCAGATCCGCGAGGAAATGAAGATACTGCCCCCCGGCGACATCCGGCAATGCCTTGCCGCGCTTGCGGATTCAGAGACGGCGATGGTGGAATTGTTCCAGAAGCGATTCAAGGGGGATGGCTTCCTGAAGAACCACACGGTTGGCAATGTCTTGCTTGCGGCGATGGCGGAGATGAAGGGGGATTTTTATCAGGCGGTGCAGGAGTTGAGCAAGGTTCTGGCGGTGCGCGGGCGGGTGCTGCCGTCAACGCTTGATTCCGTTACGCTGTGCGCAGAGTTGAAAGACGGCACTATCGTGCGCGGCGAGACAAATGTAACTGAATCGCTGTCGCCCGTTCAGCGTGTCTTTCTCTCCCCATCCAACAGTCGTGCGCTGCCGGAAGCGATTAATGCCCTTCAGGCAGCAGATGCGGTGATCATCGGTCCCGGAAGCCTTTACACAAGCATCATACCAAACCTGCTTGTGCCAGGAATTCGTAGTGCGATACAGAAAACAAACGCACTTAAGATTTATGTCTGCAACATAATGACGCAGCCCGGAGAAACGGACAGTTATTCCGCCGCCGACCACGCTGCGCAGATCGCTAAAATACTCGGCCAGAATTCAATTGATGTTATCATCGTAAACCGCGCCTACCCCGTCCTGTTCATTGAAAAATACAAGGAGCAAGGCGCAACACCCGTTGAAATTGACATTGAAAACCTGCGGAAACTCGGCATACATCGCATCGTGCAGGAAGACCTCTTGCTTGAAGAAGAAGTTGTGCGGCACAATCCAAAAAAACTTGCCGCGCTTATAATAACAATATTAAAAGAAGAACACCGCATGCCGCCCTTCTCCATCCCCTCTGAACTTGACAAATGGATTGAAAAACTTAAAATTGCAGCGACAGGACTGAAGGGTTTATAGACTACATTTGTGTGAATCTGTGTTCATCTGTGGTTCTAATTTAAATAAGGAGGCAGGAAGATGGCGGTAAAAATCGGAATTAACGGTTTCGGCAGGATCGGGCGCAACGCTTTTCGCGCCGCGATGGGACACAAGGACATTGAAATCGTTGCCGTGAACGATCTCACTGACGCGAAAACCCTCGCTCATCTCCTCAAATACGATTCCAATTACGGCACACTTCAGGTGGAAGTGAAGGCGGTAGATGACTGCATCGCGGTGGACGGGAAAAAGATAAAAGTCATCTCCGTGAAAGACCCTGCTGAATTACCATGGAAAAACCTTGAAGTTGATATTGCGATTGAATCCACCGGACTTTTCACTGAAAAGGCGAAGGCTGAAAAACATCTTTCGGCGGGTGCAAAAAAGGTGATCATCTCCGCGCCTGCGAAAAACGAGGACATCACTATAGTGATGGGCGTGAATGAGGAAAAATACGACCCCGCAGCGCACAATGTCATCTCCAACGCATCGTGCACCACAAACTGCCTCGCGCCAGTCGCCAAGGTTGTCTATGATAACTTCGGTATAATTTCGGGGCTGATGTGCACCGTGCACTCCTATACGAATGATCAGCGCATAATGGACCTGCCGCATAAAGACCTGCGCCGCGCCCGCGCTGCCTCCCTGTCAATCATCCCCACGACAACGGGCGCCGCAAAGGCTGTCGCTCTGGTTATCCCGGAGGTCAAAGGCAAACTCACCGGTTACGCACTGCGCGTGCCGACCCCGACCGTGTCGGTAGTGGATTTCTCTGTCCTCACAGAAAAGAAAACCTCTGTAGAAGAAGTAAACAACGCCTTAAAGAAGGCATCCGAAGGTAAATTGAAAGGCATAATGATGTATTGCGACGAGCCGCTCGTCTCTGTTGATTTCAAAGGGTCGGACTTCTCCTCTATCGTGGACGCCGAGATGACGCTCGTTGTGAACGAAAACCATGTGAAGATTGTCGCATGGTATGACAACGAAATGGGATATTCGCATCGGCTGATTGACCTTTGTGAATACATCGGAAAAAAACTTTAGAGGCATTCTATGATTTTTTTATTTAAGCATTGTTAATTTTGTAAAAATTTGATATACTGTAAAAATATTTGAAAATTAAACCGGGAGGAATAGAAAATGATGAAGTGGAGAATTATCGTAAGCGTGGTAATGCTGTTTGCATTTTGTTCGGTATGCCTCGCCGCCAAGCCAGCAAAAATTACCCAAATGGAGTTATATGAAACCCATAATGACGATACGAATGTTGCCGGCGGCTCGGCGGATGATTTTATTTACAGTATGGTGTCGGTAACTAAAGAACTCCAGCCGCACATCGTCGGAAATATGTTTTATATGCACCGCTACGATATAGACGAAAGCACAAGGAATGCGGACATCTTCGGCGCAAGTTACAGAAGGTATTTCAAGACATACAACTTCGCTCTGTCTTATTACTTCAACGATCAGAATGACTTAGACAGGGATGCGGACAGGTTTGTTTTGGGACTTGAAAACATCCTTCTCAAACCGAGAAAAAATTCATCTGTCCGATTACTGTCATCCTATACCACTCAGACCGACTGGGCGACAGGCGTAACCTTGTCCGAAAAACTGTCTTATGACTTTCCGGTGAGCAAACGAACTTCCAGCAAGTTGGCATACACCTACGGCTACAATTTGAACGAGAGCGACCAGTTATATAATCAATACAATGCTGCCTTGAACTATTCGCTTAATAAAAACTCACTGGTGTCACTGGAATTCCTGTTCGTTGATAAGGTTTATTCCTTTCTGATCGGCGGCATAAATGTTGAACCTGATGACGACAGTGTTTTAAGATTGAGTGTTATGTATACCTATTAAGTTGTAAGGATTAAGAATTCAAGGAAAAAAATGTTGTATTATCTTTGTGAACTTTTGCACATTCAAGGAGGTTCAGAAATGATGACACAAAAAGGGAAAATTATAACGGCATTATTTATCTTCGCTGGTATGTTATTTATTGCCCGCACAGCGATATGCGCTGAAATAAAAGCGACACTGAAAGATGTGAAGGGAACGGTTGAAGTAAAAATGCCCGGCGAGACAAAATGGACAGCGGCGAAAGAGAATATGAAAATCGGCAGCGGCACCACTGTAAAGTGCATGGCGAATTCATCGGCGTTCGTGAAATGGGCTGATGGAAATGTGGTTAAGGTATATGCGATGACGACTTTTGAGTTGAAATCCATAACAGCCCAGCCTAAAAAAAATGCTGAAAAATCAAATGTGGAAGTAACGGGCGGGAAAATTCTGGCGAAGGCAAAGAAGATGATGAATGCGGAATCGTCGTTTGAGGTTAAGACGCCGACCGCAATAGCAGGCGTTAGGGGGACGGATTTTGCGGTGGAGGTCGGTGAGAATCAGGCGACTTCAGTGGCGGTAGTATCCGGTGAGATCGCTGTTCTTGCAGAGGGCGTTGAGGTGGTTGTTACGGAATCGCTCCAGACGGTGATAGAGATGGGACAGCCGCCTGTTGAACCGACACCGATACCTCCGGAAACGCTTGAAAACCTCCAGACGGAAGTTGAGGAAGTAAGCACTGTCGCAGCAGCACCTGAAGAAAAAATAGAGGCAGCGGAAGAAGAAGCAAAAGAAGAAACACAGGCAGAAGCGGAGGCGGAAGAAGTCGCAGAAGATGTGGGAGCAGATGTATCAAAGCAGGCAGCAGACGATACAGTACAGCAGCAGATCAATATTGGAGTTATTGAGGAAGTTGAAGAATTTCAGGAATGTTGTCTGCCCAGAAGTTATTAATTGCGGGACGCGATTACCCAATCGCGCCTAAAACGATGTAGGTGGCTTGTTACACCCCCAAACAGGTTTGGGGGTGGCACATACGGAGATTTTTACAACAACGAGACGAGGTGATATAAAAATGAAAAAGAACATATTGGCTGTTGTGGCATTGACAGGTTTCGTCGTTATCGCACTCACAGGCTGCGGGGGCGGTGGCAGCGGTGGCGCAGTGATAAAGGTAGAACCGAAGGGCGGCGGAAGGATCTGTGTGCCGAAGGCAGCAGGGAAATCGGCATCATCAACCACAGGCGAACAGCAAGAGACGATGCAGGGTTCTTTTTCACTTACCGGTGCAGGCAGCGGCGATATTCTGATAACGATGTATTCATATTCACAGCCCGCACGCCAGGCACTGCCTCCGAACGCCGAAAAATATCTCAACCAAACTGCTTCCGGAACGCAGTTCTTTGCTTATGTAACAGGATCAGGAAGCAGCGAATGCGGTGATTTCACGATGTATATGACAGGCACT
>JBFMBQ010000152.1:0-6393 GCA_040755115.1 bacterium | reverse complement strand
ACCGCAGAATATCGTCATTGACCTTGCAGGATGCGAGGTCGGTGATTCTATTTTTATCAGAGATGTGAAGGTTGACCCCGAAATCACCATACTTGACGACCAGGATGAAGTGGTTGCTTCCATCGTTGTCCCGGCGAAACTTGAAGAAAAAGCGCCTGTGCCTGAAGAGGCAGTGGCAGCAGAGGTAGAAGAGGAAAAGAAAGAGGAACAGGAAAAAACAGAAAAAAAGACAGAGAAATAGTCTTGTAGAGAATTATCAAGTTGAGGTTGAGGTTGAGGGGAAAAGTTCATCCACGCAGTTCGGAGAACAGGCGCGGTGCGGAGACCGCGCCCTACATTTTACGCACTGAACATAAAGGACGCTCAAGTTCAGTTACCTACATCATCGGACTCGGCAATCCCGGGTTGCGCTACCGCAACACACGCCACAACATCGGCTTCCTCACCGCCGATGCCTTCACCGCCAGATTCAACAATATATTACAAAAGAAACGAACCCGATCAGCATCAATAACCGAACTTATTCTCGGAGAACATCTTGTTGTGGTTGTGAAGCCGCTCCTTTATATGAACCGCAGCGGCGCGGCTGTTGCAAATCTTAAAGACCGTCTCCTTGCCCCTGAAAACCGCACGCTTGTTGTTTATGACGATTCATCGCTGCCGTTCGCCGCTCTCCGCTTCAGACGCAGGGGCAGCAGCGGCGGGCACCTCGGCTTTCAGTCAATCATTGAAAACCTCAAAACCGACCACATCCACCGCCTGCGCATCGGAATCTGCGGCAACATCAACGAGCCGCTTGAAGAATATGTCCTCTCACCGTTCAATGCGGACGAGCGCGCCCTCCTGCCCGAATTTCTCAACCGCGCTGCCGAGGCGATTGAAACCTGCATTCTCCATGGCATTGACGAGGCAATGAACCGCTTCAATTAACCCCATCGGCGCAAATATCCATCGCTATCCGTGTTTATCTTATCCGTGTTTATCCGTGGTTTAATTTCTTATTCTTTAATCCAAAATTATTCATCGTTAGAAATCGCTCAATTCAGGTATAATGTATTTAAGGATGCTTGAATTACTGAAGATTTATACCTTCTTCGGCGACGGCGGCGTTTATGCCGGGCGCATATCGCGCGCCGCCGAATACGAGATGGATTTCTCCGAATTCTATTTTGAAGATTTCATCTCTATTGAGGATTTCGGCGCGGGCATCTTGAACATCAACAATACACCGCTGGAGTGGACGCTTCAGAAGATCACAAACTACGACGCCATAAAATGCGACAGCACTGACGCCTTCTTCATGCGCTACCAGATGATGAGCCGCGGCATGCCCCGTATCCCATTCCTCATCGTTGAAAGCGACCTCTTTGAAAGGGCGAAGAGGTTGTGCAGACTGATTGAAAACGAAACAGGCGGAAACCCATACCGAACCATTCTTGAAATGCCCGAAAATTTTTATCTCATCATCAGCGAATCTTACCGCTCATTTTACGAAAATGAAGGAATAAACCCGAACAATCTCTATTATTTCCCGATGTGCCTGGAAAGCGTCGGTTTCTCTTTCCCTGAAATAAAAAAATATGTTGAATCCCCGCTGCCTGCGGAGCGGATCACGCCCGAAGTAAAAGCGATGAAAGACAAAATCCTCGCAGTGGGCACAAATGAGCGCGATTATGCCACACTCGTAGAGGCAGTGAGAGGGCTGCCGCTTGAAGTTCACATCATCTGCAATCTCAAGTTATATAGAGCGATACCATCTCACAATGTTCACTGGCACGACTCCATGCCCGGCGAACAGTATGTTGAAGCGCTCCGAGGCGCAAAATATGTCGTAATCCCTCTAAAAAAAGCAGACCGCAACTACGGACAGATGAGCACCGTCCTCCCAATGTCGCTCGGCAAAGCGGTGATCGCCACAGAGGTTGAAGCGCTGCGCGACCACATAAAAGACGGTGAGACAGGGCTGTTCGTGAAATCAGGCGATGCCGGGTCAGTGCGCCGTGCAATACAGTTAATAGAAAAAGACGAAACCCTGCGAAAAAAAACAGGGCAGGGCGCCCGCCGGCGCGAAAAAGAGTTATCGGACATCGCCGCCCGGACGATAGACGAATTACTCAACCGTGTGCGTGCGATGAAAGGAAAAAATATCTGAATAATTTGTTAAATATTGCACAGATAAATTTGGAGTGCGGAGATTTATCTCCGCTTTGCTTTTGACGGCGATTAATCGCCGTCTTTGAAAGCGACAATGAATTGGCGCACTCCAAATCAATCACCCATTCAATTCAGGCAAAAGTTAAAATCTGTGTCTATCCGTGTCCATCTGTGGTTCCAAAATCTTTTTTGTTTTTCATTAAATGAAAAATAATGCTTGACAGCATGTTCGTTGGTAATGTAATATATCTTTGTGAAAAAAATCACATCACAGAAAGGGGCGTTTTATTATGGCTGATTATCGCGGCGGTGCATTCATGATGGAGCCTGTCGGCTCAAGACAAATCTTCATCCCGGAACATTTCACTGAAGAGCAGCGGATGATGGCAAAAACAGCGTCCGACTTCGTAGAAAAAGAAGTCGTCCCTCGCGCGGAGGAAATTGATGAAATGAAACCAGGGCTTCTTCCGAGCCTCATCAAAAAGGCTGCCGAACTCGGACTTTGTTCCATTGATATTCCCGAAAAATACGATGGTCTTGACCAGGATAAAGCCACATCTATGCTTGTGGCGGAAAAAATGGCGCAGAACGGCACTTTCTCCTGCGCTGTCGGCGCCCACACCGGCATCGGCACCCTCCCAATCGTCTATTTCGGCAACGAGGAACAGAAGAAGAAATACCTCCCACTCCTCGGCTCAGGCGAAAAACTTTCCGCTTACGCCCTCACAGAGCCGACCGCCGGCTCCGACGCTATGTCTATCAGAACCAAGGCGACACTCAGCGAGGATGGCAAATACTACATCCTCAACGGCACAAAACAGTTCATAACCAACGCTGGCTTCGCCGATATGTTTATCGTCTATGCCAAAGTTGACGGCGATAAATTCACAGGCTTCATCGTTGACCGCAATGCCGAAGGCATTACAATCGGTCCCGAAGAAAAGAAAATGGGCATCAAAGGCTCTTCAACCACGCAGATCATTCTTGAAAATGTGAAAGTCCCCGTTGAAGACACCCTCTACGAAATCGGCAAGGGACACAAGATCGCTTTTAACATACTTAACATCGGCAGGTTCAAACTCGGCATCGGCGCCATCGGCGGGTCAAAGAATCTCCTTGGTTATACCGTCAAGTACGCCAAGCAGCGCGAGCAGTTCAACACGCCGTTAGCGCAGTTCGGCGCAATCAAAGACAAGTTGGCGCGCATGACAACGCGCATCTACGCGGGCGAAAGCATGGCTTACCGCGTCGCAGGTCTCATGGATGAATCAATCGCAAAAATAGATAAAAACCTGCCCGATGCCCAGCAGAAAATTATTGATGCGATTGAAGAATACGCACTTGAAGATTCTATCATCAAAGTTTACGGCTCCGAATGTCTGGATTTCGTCGCGGACGAAGCAGTCCAGATTTACGGCGGCTACGGTTACACGGCAGAATATCCCGCAGAAAAATCGTATCGCGACTCCAGAATCAACCGCATTTTTGAAGGCACCAACGAGATCAACCGCATGCTTATCCCCGGCACGCTCCTGAAGCGAGGCATGAAGGGACAGTTGCCGCTTATGGATTATTCGGGCAAAGTCTTCAAAGAACTTACAAGCGGCAGCATTGAAGTTCAGGCTGACGGCGTCCTCGCTGATGCCGTCCGCGCCGCCGAACTGGCGAAGAAGGCAACAATGTATTCCGCAAGCGTTGCCATTCAGAAATACATGGCGAATCTCCAGAAGGAGCAGGAAGTGCTGATCATGATGGCTGATATGATGATTGCGGTTTATGCTATGGACAGCACGCTGTGCCGCGTCCTTCAACTCGTCTCCGAAAAAGGCGCAGATAAGTGCGCTGTGCAGATTGATGTCGCCAACTGTGTGGTTGCGGATTGTGCGGATATTATTGCCACTATAGGCCGCCGCCTGCTCGGTGCCTCCGCCTCTGGCGATGAACTCAAGAAACATATTGAAGCCTTTGACCGCGGCGTCCCGTTCTTCGCTTACAACACCGTCGCCGGCAGGCGAAACATCGCCGACAGGATTATTGAAGACGAGAAATACAATCTGTAGTTTATATCTTAAATAAAATTCTATTTGAAATGCAGTAAACAAGTAGGGGCGAACGGCCGTTCGCCCCTACAAATTTCTGCACAATAAATTCCATTTCGTGTTATTTTAAATGATATTAAACTTCTATTTGCTTTGTTTCCGTCGCCATAAAAACATACCAAAAACGAAAACAGCGATGCTCAACCATTGCGCATAGGTGAATCCAATCCACCCGATCACTGACGACGCCCCCGCACGGTAAAATTCAACCACAAACCGCACAACGCTGTAGCCCATCAGATAGAAAGCAAACAGATCGCCATCCTTGCGACGATACCTTTTCATAAATAGCAGAAAGAAAAACAGCAGCAGGCACAAGAGCGACTCATACAGTTGAGTCGGGTGCCGCAGTATGCCTCCATCCTTGAGTTCAGGCAGGGCGATTGCCCACGGCGCCACCGAACTCTTGCCGTGGCAGCAGCCGTTCAGGAAACAGCCGATCCGCCCGATTGCCGTGCCGAGCGCAAGCGACGGTATGACCAGTTCGCCAAACTTAAATACCCCCACCTTGCGCCGCCAGCAGAAATACATCACCCCAAGCGCACCGCCAGCTACACCCCCATGAAGCGATAATCCCCCCATCTGGATATTAATGATTTCCGATGGATGCTGAAGATAGTAATTTATGTCAAGGATAACATACAGCAGCCTTCCGAAAAGGATGCTGAGAACAATAACATAGACTCCGGCATCAAGAATCCATTCGGGCGGCATCCCCGCCGCCCGCGCCTCACGCCGCGCCCATAATATGCCCGCAAGAAACGCCAATGCGAGCATCACTCCATAAGAGTGAATTGTAAGCGGTCCAATTCTCAATAGTTCGGAGTGCATTTTTGTCGGGCTTCAGGTTTCAGACTACAGACTTAAAATTTTACTATTTGTCAATTCGCAATACATAATTCGCAATTCGCAATTCAATTTATAATCCCTGTATCGCCTTCCGAAACCTTGTCGTTGCCTCGCGGATGGAAATTGCGGTGTCGCCCGTAACGATTTTTCCAATCATCAGTCCGCGCACACCCGCTGAATGCAGCATGCGCACTTCCTGCGGCAGGATGTTCTTCTGCGTCGGCACAACAACCGCACCGCCGAAATGCTCTACAAGGTCGGAATATTTTACCAGATCGCCCATCGTCAGCCGTGCGCCATACTGCTCGTGAGGCACGAACGAGGCTTCAAGCAGCCAGACCCCGCGCCCCTTCAATCGCTCCACTGCATTCTCTGCCGATGCCTCACCAATCGCAAGCATTTTCTCTACACCTTCAAGTCCCCAGTATTCGTCCGGCATGTCATACTCATAAATGTCAAAAAATGATACCCCCATCTTATGTAATTCATCCATCTCATCCACCGTTGCAGTCCTGTCAGCGCCGGGCATAATTCCAACCGGTATTGAAACAGAGGCGATGATTTTTTCAATGTTGTCTTTCTCATCGGCAAATGTGCCGAAGGTAACGCCCGATGCGGCGTGTTTAACATTGATGTGCACTTTGATCGCATCAACCTCACCGGCTGCGCGGGCAAGTGACGGGTCGTTCGCAGGCAGGCTTACGATCAGCACCATCTTTTTCTCCGCGAAGAGTGTTTGAATTGGATTTTGTTTTTGCATGGGTTCACGGTTCATGGGTTCACGGTTCACAGTTCGGGGTTTAACATTTTAACCACTGAACCTTGAACCCTGAACCTTTTATAAATATCTTCCAGGTCCTACCATAGTAGAAAGCCGCCGGTCAATGCTGCCGCAGCGCACACAGCGAAGTGCGCCGTTACGCATCTTTTTGAAACACTTTTCAATGCAGTCAAGACACACCCTGAAATCGCACATCGGACAATAGTAGGTCAACGGCGTGTTGCGGCAGTTATCGCACAACAAATCTTCAAACTCATCTGCGGTCAGCCCCGTATGCTCCATTCATTTACCTCTGTGTTCTCTGCGCTCTCTGCGGTTAATCTTTTTAATTCAAACCCGAAATCCGCAATTTCCAATCCGCAATTCACAATACTCTTCCCCGCACCATCCTCTTTTTCCGCACTACTGCATCGGCGAGCCGCAGCGCACGGACGGTCTCGGCGTAATCGTGCACGCGCACTATGTCCGCACCGTGAAGCACCGAAACCACCGCCGCTGATACCGATCCTT
>JBFMBQ010000151.1:0-6245 GCA_040755115.1 bacterium | reverse complement strand
ATTTGATAAAAGTAAGCATGGAGGTGGCGGTAATGACTTCACGCGAGCGGGTAGCAGCGGCGATTGAACACAGGGCGGTTGACAGTGTGCCGCTTATGCTGTGGCTTGAGCCGCACACTACTTTGAAAATGGCTGTGCATTACCAGAAGCCGCGGCGGCTGACCGACAAACTGGCAATTAGATGGATAGACCGCATGAGCCATGAACTGCCGACGGAAGAGTTGCGCAACGGAGTGCCCCTGCTTACATACCTGATTCACGGGCAATACCTCCGTGAACTCGGCGCCGACATCGTGGAAACACAGTGGAGTCCGGCTGTGTTCCTGCCGCGCGGCTTCTGGCTTGAAAAAGGCAAAATGCGGTTCAAGGATTTTTACGGCATAACCCGCGCCATCGGCGGCATCTATATGGAGCATGTGGATGTCCCCTGCAAAACGAAGGAAGACCTTGACCACTACCGCTTTCCTGATGCCTCAAACCCGCTTCATTATCTCCATATCCGTGCTTATCGTGGCATGAATCCAGATGTAGCAATACTCGGCTGGTGTCCGGGCGTGCAGGATTATAGTCAGTCGTGGCATACGATAGAGCAACTATACATAGGAATGATTGAATATCCTGACACGACAAAACGATTCTTCGCAAAAATGACGGATCATACGCTGCAAATCATCAGAGGCATGATGAAAGCGGGCGCCGATATGATTATGATCGGCGATGATTACGGCAACCAGCGCAGTCTGATGATGTCAAAAGCGATGTGGGAAGAGTTCACATATCCATGCCTGAAACGGCAGATAGAAACAATTCACAAATACGGCGGCAAGGCGCTGCTCCACTCCTGCGGCACAGTCGCTCCCTTACTTGACAGGTTCGTTGAAGCAGGACTTGACGCGCTCCATCCCTTCCAGCCGCTGCCAGGGAACAACCTTGAAGAGGCGAAAAAGGAATTCGGCGACCACCTCGCCTTCTGCACCGGCATAGATGTTCAAAAAATCCCGGAGATGACACCCGAAGAGGTGCGCGAGGACATAATTCGTGTTTACAGCATAGCAGGGCAGGGCGGTGGTCTGGTTCTTGCAACGACCAATGCACTCCAGTATGATACACCAATTGAAAATATACGAGCGATGTTTAAGACGATAAAGGATATTCAAAGTGGGAAAATAAAAATATAAACATGTATTATTAATACTTCATCCTTTTTCGTGCTTTTTGTGTTATCCCGACGCCTGCTATTTTACCTTTCACCCTTTTCTCCCTTTTCGCCCCTCGTGTTAAAGTTCAGAATATTTATTGACAATTATGTAGGGGCAAGGCATGCCTTGCCCCTACATCTTTGCGTACTCTACGCATTCTTTGCGCCCTTGCGTGAACCATTTCCGCCCGAAGGGCGTTAATCCTTTTTATCATATTAATCCTGTCCAATATTTAATTTACAATGTTTTTTCCAGTAATCGTATTCGTAAGCCCATTCATTTTTTCTGTAAAGGATAAGCGCCTTCATCCGCTCCCTGAATTTATCTATTTCTCCTTCCACTTTTGGTTTTGTAATTTTGTTTTCCCACGAGCGCACGAGGGTTCTGCCGAGATTTGATGCCTTCTTTTTTATTTCTTCGGGAAATGATTCGCCGTAGATTGCGCCCATTGTCGCCCACATTGAACCGACAGGTCTGATGCCAGTGGTTATAAGAAAGTGATTCATATAATCGGCGATGGGTTTCTCGTCGCCGCCCCCGGATGTAACTACCGATGCACCGTATTTTCCTTCAAAAGCCATGCAGTGAATGATGCCGCAGCAGCGATCCATGAAGGCTTTCATCTGCGCGCTCACATTGAAGATGTAATTCGGGCTGGCAAGCACGAGCGCATCGCTGGTTAGAATTTTACTTTTGATTGATTCAAAATCATCTTTCTGCGGACAATACCCTTTGATGTGACATGTATTGCACGCCTTGCAGGGCAGCACCGTATTGCCCTTAAGTGCAATGGTTTCTACGCTCGCTCCATATTGCTCCGCTGACCTCAAAACCTCAAGCATCAGTTTTCCCGTGCTGCCTTTAAGCCCTCGCGGACTTGCCACTATTCCTATAATTTTCATCTTTTCGTCTCCTAAAAAATAACTGCAACATGCTCTGCGCCCTTTGCGTGAAATATTTTGTTAATCAAGCCTTTTGCCGCCCTGGATGCTTATAGCGAACCAGTCCAAGAGCGGGGATTATTGCAAGTATGCACACAATACCCGTGTATATGAAAGCATCCTGGTAGCCGGCGACAATTGATTGCTTTGAAATTAACATATTAAGAATCGCCGGCGCCTGCATTTCCGCGAGTAATTGAGAACCACCGATGCGCTGTCCCAATATCTGCAAACCCTGAAGCGCAGAGTCGGTAGCATAACTGTATGATGAGAGATTCTCGGCATACACCGCCTGATGAAAGGCTGCACGGTTGTTCATAAGCGTGCCGAGTGCAGCGATGCCGAATGCGCCGCCTATCTGCATCAGGACTGTCAGTATAGTTGAAACCTGACCGATGAATTCGCGCCTGACGACATTCATTGCGGTCGTGGTTATAGGTGTGTTCAGCATTCCTGCGCCGACACCGAAAATTAATATCGGAATCAGGATAGTAATGTAGGGTGTAGTAACATCAAGGTTGAAATACATGAAGTTTGCGATTGCCGTGAGGATAAGACCGGCGAAGATGAAAACTTTTGGACCATATCTGTCAACGAGCGGACCTGTGAGCGGCATAATGATACCCGCGATAAATGCGCCCGGCGCAAGCAGAAACCCAGTTGTGGTTGCGGAGTATCCAATAAGGTTTTGAAAGAACAGAGGCAGCAGGAAGATGCGTCCGAAGAGCGTTACAGCGCGGGCGATATTGAGTATGGAAATCATTGAAAAATAAAAGTTTTGAAAAAGTGTGATATTGAGGATCGGGTTTTTAGTGCGTGTGCTGACGATGACGAAAAGCAGCAAACCAAGTGCGGAAATGACAAACAGAGATAGAATATAATCGGAATTCCATCCTTCGCGCTGACCATCTGTCAGTGCTACCAGCAAGCAGCCGAGAAAAGCGCCGAGGCCGATGAAACCCCAGAGGTCAAATGACTTCGGTATAAGTTTTTTGAATTCTTCAACGAAAGCCATCGCAAGTGAAAAAGTGATCATGCCGACAGGGACATTTATGTAGAAGACATACCGCCAGTTGATGGAATCCACGATGTAGCCGCCGAGAGTGGGTCCGATGGAGGGCGCGAAAACGATAACGATGCCGAACACGCCGAAGGCGGCGCCGCGCTGGTGCGGCGGAAAACTTTCTGTTATGAGCGTGAAGCCTGTGGGCATCATTATGCCGCCGCCGATGCCCTGAAGCACCCTGAACACTATCATTGATTCCAGACTCCACGATAAACCGCAGAGGATGGATGCGCCTGTGAACAGAATGAGTCCGCTGATAAAAACATATTTTATCCCGATGCGCTCGCGCAGCCACGATGTTGTGAGCGTGAAAATCGCATAAGAAAGAGCATAAGACTCCACCACCCACCGAATGCGGTCTGTGTTCGTGGAGAAAGTCGTCATCATGTGCGGCAGCGCGACATTGACTATGTTGTTGTCCAGCACAGCCATAAAAAGCCCGACCATAACCGTGCCGAGCATATGCCAGCGGTATTGGAGTTGGCGCGGGTGAATTTGAAATTGTGGAGGCTGGGTATGTTCCATGACTGTTAATTGTCTTACCAGGAAACATACTGCTCACTAATCGCTATTTTTAATTGCAACAACAGCGTTCATCCCAGGCTTTAGAGACGACACATCACCGAAAAGTTGAATCTTTACGGGTATGCGCTGCGTTACCTTGATGAACTGTCCTGAAGGATTGCTCTGCGGAATAAGCGAGAATTTGGAATTAGCGGCGGCGCCGATGGTTTTAACGGCGCCCCTGTAAGTTTTTCCAGGCAGTGCATCAATTGTGATCCTTGCCTTTGAGCCGATGTTGATTTTTCTCAGTTTTGTTTCCTCAATGTTTGCGGTGATCCACAGGCTGCTGGTGTCAAGGACGAAGCAGATGGGTTTTCCGACAGGGACAATTTCGGCTGGCAGTGAAATCTTTCTGGCGACGATGCCGTCAACGGGGCTGACGATGCGTGTTTCGCGCAGGGCGATTTCCGCCTGCTCCACGGCGGCTTTTGCATCTTTGATGCGTGCGCGCAGCGCCTGGATGGCATTTTCTGCGGCGTGGACATCTTCCTGTCCCTTGCGCGACAGTTCAAGTGTAAGGTCTGCCTTTTCACGGTTTCTGCGTGCAATGTCTTCCTGTGAAGTATCTATTTCTGCCGTCTTAAGATTGCTTTCAGCGACTTCAACTTTTTTTACAGCATCGGTTTTCTCGGTTTCAGCCTGTGCAAGTCTCTGCGCTGTAACCGATGCGTTCGTCTGCGCCTGTTCAAACTGTGCCTTTGATGAAACTCCGCTTTTATACAGCGTCTCAATGCGTTCCAGATCAGTCTGCGCCTGCTCTGCCATAGCCTTGAGTTCGTTCCATCGCTCCTCTGCGTGCCTGAGATTTATTTCCGCGCGTTCAAGGTCTGACTGAAGCCGCGTGCGGTTCACTTCCCTTTGTGTTGAGGAAATCGCAACGCTGCTGTCTGCCTGATCCACGCCTGATTTGGATTGAAGTATCCCGATTCGCGTGCGTGCGGAGACGAGCGCATACATTGCCTCAGCCTTTTTCAGTTCCTGCTCTGTTGATTCAAGTCCTGCCTTTGCACGAATCAGCGCCAATCGGTAATCAGCAGGGTCAATCTGTGCCAGCAACTGTCCGCGGCGCACTACATCGCCTTCCGAAACATAAATCCCCGTTATGCGCCCGGCGACCTTTGAACTGATCGGCAGTAAATCACCGTTCACCTGCGCATCGTCCGTTGTGGTGTATCTTAACCGAAAAATAAACCATTGCGTGCCGAAGATCAGCCCGATAACCGCAAGGATTCCGAGCAATATGAACATCGCCTTCCTTACGCCGTTCTTGCGATCATTTTTTTGCGCGGGTGATGGTGGTTGTGTATTGTTTTCCATTTTCTTTATCCCCTTTTGTCGTTCTTTCAACGATCACCGTATATTATACCGAATTGATTAACAATGTTTAATCTGGTTAAATCGTTATTGACAAAACGGCGGATTGATGATTTACTATTGTATAAATTTATTTATTATTATAAATCCAAATAATTCAGGTTGAGGTTAAGGATGTGGGAGATGGTTGACGGAAGATGGAAGACGAGAAATGGAAGACGGGAGATGGAAGACAGTAAAAATCATCTTACATCTATCCATCTCACATCTACCATCTTCCGTCTTACCCAATTACAAATGGGAGGTGATTGAATGGTCTCGTTTGAATTGAGCGAAGAGCAGAAAATGATCCAGGATATGGCATACGACTTTGCCAGGAATGAAATAAGGAAAGCGGCGCGCGATGCAGACGAAAGCGGCATTATTCCTGATGGACTCGTAAAAAAGGCATGGGACCTCGGCTTCGTTCGGAATGTCATACCGGAGTCTTTCGGCGGCTACGGCATGGAGCGCTCGGTGCTGAACGGCGCGCAAATGGTAGAGGGGCTTGCTTACGGCGACCTCTCAATTGCGCTTCATGCGATGTCGCCGTCGCTTATGGCGCTGCCTGTCCTTGAAATGGGCACGGACGAACAAAAACAGGAACTCCTGCCTTTGTTCTGCGGCGATGATTTCAAGGCAGGGACGATGGCGGTGATGGAGCCGTCCATGTTTTTTGACGCCTCTGCGCTCACAACAACAGCAAGACCTGAGGGCGAGGAATACATCTTAAACGGCAAGAAATGCCTCGTGCCGCTCGGCTCTGCGGCTGAGTATTTCCTCGTTTTCGCATCAACCACGCGCGGCGCAGGTTATGCCGGCGTGGAAGGTTTCATCATCCCGAAGAAAGTATCGGGATTGAAGAAAAAAGAGCGTGAGAAGAACATGGGACTGAAGGCGCTTGAGACGATAGAGATTGAGTTGACGGAATGCCGTGTGCCGAAGAAGAACAAATTAGGCGTAGAAAAGGGATGTGATTTTCTTAAATTGATGAATTACAGCCGCATCGGGCTGACGGCGATGGCGGTTGGTGTGGGGAAGGCGGCTTATGAGTATGCGCGGGACTACGCAAAGGAGCGTGTGGCGTTCGGCGAGCCGATTGCCTCGCGTCAGGCGATAGCG
>JBFMBQ010000150.1:0-11481 GCA_040755115.1 bacterium | reverse complement strand
GACGATAACATTCAATACAGATGAGAACGCCGACTGCAAGTGGTCGCTGACCGATCAGGCTTATGGTTCTATGACCGGGGATTGCACAGGAGACGGGACGACAAATCAGTCCTGTGTTACCTCTGGTCTCGTTGAAGGCGCAGAGATAGTATATACCGCCTGCCGCGATACAGCCGGCAATGCGGATACTGTGGCAACGAATGAACATATAGATTACACAGTTGATGTAACGCCGCCGAGTCAGAGCAACTGGAGTCCGGCGAAGGGCACAACAATTACGACCACATCACCGACGATAACTTTCAATACAGATGAGAACGCCGATTGCAAGTGGTCGCTCACCGACCAGACTTACGCTGCAATGACGAACGATTGCACAGGCGACGGCACGACCAATCAATCCTGTGCGACTTCCGGTCTCGTGGAAGGAGCGGAGATAGTGTATATTGCGTGCCGTGACACGGCGGGGAATGCGGATACGGCGGCGACTAATGAACATGTAAACTACACAGTTGACACGACGCCGCCGAGTCAGAGCAACTGGAGTCCGGCGAAGGGCACAACAATTACGACCACATCACCGACGATAACTTTCAATACAGATGAGAATGCCGACTGCAAGTGGTCGCTCACCGACCAGACTTATGCAGCAATGACGAACGACTGCACGGGCGACGGCACAACGAATCAGTCCTGCGCCGTATCGGGGCTTTCGGAAGGCGCATTGATAGTCTATACGGCGTGCCGGGATACGGTGGGAAATGCCGATACTGTGGCAACGAACGAGCACATAAACTATACGGTTGACACAACGCCGCCGGAACAGAGCAACTGGAGTCCTGCGAAAGGCTCTACAATCACAACTACATCGCCGACGATAACCTTCAACACGAACGAGAACGCCGATTGCAGGTGGTCGCTGACCGACCAATCTTATGCAGCCATGGCAGGGAATTGCACAGGGGACGGCACAATGAATCAGACTTGCGCTGTATCGGGGCTTCCCGAAGGCGCGGTAATAGTCTATACTGCGTGCCGCGACACGGCGGGGAATGCCGATACCGCGGCGACGAACGAGGCTATAAACTATACAGTTGATAATACGCCGCCTGATCAGAGCAACTGGAACCCGGCGAAAGGTTCTGTCATAACGACCACCACGCCGACTATAACCTTTGATACGAACGAGAACGGCGACTGCAAGTGGTCGCTTACCGACCAGACTTATGCAGCGATGGGGGGCGACTGCACGGGCGACGGCACGATGAGTCATACCTGTGCGGTATCGGGGCTTTCGGAAGGCGCGGTGATAGTCTATACAGCCTGCCGTGACATGGATGGCAATGCCGACACGGTGGCATCAAATGAGCATATAAACTACACGGTTGACAGGAGTCCACCTGATCAGAGCAACTGGAGCCCTGCAAAAGGCTCCGTCATAACGACCACCTCGCCGACAGTAACCTTCAACACGAACGAGAACGCCGACTGCAAGTGGTCGCTCACCGACCAGGCTTATTCTGCGATGGCGGGCGATTGCACGGGTGACGGCACGATGAGCCATACCTGCGCGGTATCCGGGCTTTCCGAAGGTGCGATGATAGTTTATACCGCCTGCCGTGATACAGTTGGCAATGAAGATTCTGCAATAACAAACGAACATATAGATTACACGGTTGACAGGACACCGCCGGATCAGAGCAACTGGGATCCGGCGAAAGGCTCGGTAATAACGACAACCTCGCCGACAGTAACCTTCAACACGAATGAGAACGGCGATTGCAAGTGGTCGCTCACCGACCAGGCTTATGCGGCAATGACGGGCGACTGCACAGGCGACGGCACGATGAGTCATACATGTGCGGTATCAGGGCTTTCGGAAGGCGCAGTGATAGTTTATACCGCCTGCCGCGATACGGTGGGTAATGCAGATACGGTGGCGACGAATGAGCATATAAACTACACGGTTGACAGAAGTCCCCCGGATCAGAGCAACTGGGACCCGGCGAAAGGCTCGGTAATAACGACCACCTCGCCGACAGTAACCTTCAACACGAACGAGAGCGGCGATTGCAAGTGGTCGCTCACCGACCAGGCTTATTCTGCGATGGCGGGCGACTGCACAGGGGACGGGACGATGAGTCATACCTGCGCTGTGTCGGGGCTTTCGGATGGCGCGGTCATAGTCTATACCGCCTGCCGCGATACGGCGGGTAATGCCGATACGGTTGCAACAAATGAGCATATAGATTACACAGTTGACAGGACGCCGCCGGATCAGAGCAACTGGAGTCCGGCGAAAGGTTCGGTCATCGCAACAACATCGCCGACTATAACTTTCAATACGAACGAGAGCGGCGACTGCAAGTGGTCGCTCACTGACCAGGCATACTCTGCGATGGCGGGGGACTGCACAGGCGACGGGACGATGAGTCATATCTGCGCTGTGTCGGGGCTTTCGGAAGGCGTAATGATAGTTTATACCGCCTGCCGCGATACGGTGGGTAATGCAGATACGGCGGCGACGAATGAGCATATTGATTATACAGTTGATTTAACTCCACCGGATCAGAGCAACTGGGACCCCGCGAAGGGTTCGTTCCTGACAACTACATCGCAGACGGTAACCTTCAATACGAATGAGAACGCCGACTGCAAGTGGTCGCTCACCGACCTGGCTTATTCTGCAATGACGAACGATTGCACAGGGGACGGCACGATGAGCCAGACCTGCGCCGTATCGGGACTTCCTGAAGGCGCGGCGGTGATAGTCTATACCGCCTGCCGCGATACGGTGGGCAATGCCGATACTGCGGCAACGAATGAGCATATAAACTACACAGTTGATACAGATATAGCCAATAAGATACCGAATCCGCCTGTGCTGACCGCCGCGGACGGCATCCAGAAGATTTATCTTTCGTGGTCAGCGCCTTCCACTTACGAGGACGGCGTTCCGATAAGCGATCCCGGCGACATCGCATACAACATCTACCGCACGGATGTTGCAGGCGCGACGCCGACCTTCTTTATTTCTGTCGCCAGCGGCACGACATCCTATATTGATACCGCCGTTACAACATGGACGACATATTACTATGAAGTTACCGCAGTTGTGAACAGAGAGAGCGACCGTTCAAACAGGGAGAGTGCACAGGCAACGGAGCCTGGAAGTTACCAGGTGAAAACTATATGTGGCACTTATGCCGGCGGTTATCTGCCGCCGTCGCATCCATCGCGCTTTAACCACCCGAAAGATGCAGCGGTTGAGCCTGGCGTGACACCTTATGTATATGTGGCGGACGCAGACAATCATCGTATCAAGAAGATGAAACTTGACTGCACTTATGTTACGCACTGGGGAGGACTCGGCACCAGCACCGGCACCTTCCGCGCGCCGTTGAGCGTTGCCTACTATAACGGCGAGGTATATGTAGTTGACACCAGTTCATATATCCAGGTATTTGATACAGTGGGCAATTTCAGGCGGAGGTGGGTGTCATCATATTCAACCTCAATAGAGGTTGTTTCGGGCAATGTGTATATAGCCGCATACGACGGCAAGATATACAGATACGATACTAACGGGACTTTGCTTGACACCTTTGATACGGTGGAGAGCCCCAGAGGGATCGGCGTTGACAGCAGCGGATATATGTATGTTACCGATGGAGCGGACAGCACGGTCAAGAAACTTGATCCATCGGGCAATGTTGTGGCTGTTTATGGGAGTTACGGCACAGGACTCGGAGAGTTCAATCTGCCGTATGATGTTGACATTGAGCCACTTTACGGATATATCTATGTTGCCGATGGTTACAAGAATAACCGGGTCCAGTTCTTGAGATCGGACGGCTCGTTCCTGGATTACATACCCAAGACCTCGCCGAGTTACGGCTCGCTGAAGAATCCTTCAGGTCTCGCGATTGCGGAGAGCGGCGAACTTATTGTAACGGATACGGACAGCAACCGCGTCCTGATATTTGAGCCGTCGCCGTAGCGGGCTGCGGGCTGCGGACTATAAACTTCAGGCTTCAAGTTTTTCATCAAAAACATATAAGTAACAGCGATCCACGTGCCGGGCGTATATTGTGCTTGAATTCCTCAATATTGCAAAAAACTTAAAAGATTTCACGCAGAGCGCGCAAAGAATTCGCAGAGAACGCAAAGATGCAGGGGCGCACGGCCGTGCGCCCCTACAGGAATTCACAAAAAGTGAAATCCAGAAATTCTTCTTATCTATCATTGTTTTTACCATTTTTCCCCTCTGCGCACTTTGCGTTTCTTCGCGCTCTTTGCGTGAAATTTTTGCAACTTTAGGATTAATATTGGTTTTTTTTAATTGCAGCGATTTGCAAGTTGTCCGACTATCTCGTAAACTCATCATATTGTATGCAGAAACTTCCTGACAAAAAGACATTAAAAACAATAGTGAATCTGCTGCGTAAGGACGATTACGGGATGATTCAGTTTATCCCTTTTAAGGAGCACAGCGATGTGTTAAAGGAAAATGAACTGCCGCGGTTGATTGAGGCGGAAAAAAATATTTCCGGACAAATTGACAGAAAAGAACCTGTTATTTACGAATACACTTTTTCAAGAAATTATTATTGCAGGATGTTCAAGATAAACAGGAAGCAGGAACTTCTTGCAGCCCTGTTTCTTTATTCTAAGACTCTGACGGTAAAAGAAATTGAGGATGAACTTTCGGAATATTACGATCTAATCTGTGATTTTTTGGAAAAAGCGGAAGGTGATACAGTCCGTTTTCAGTTCAAATTAATACCAGCCTTCAACTTTATTATTCTTGCCGATTGTTTAGACAGCGCAATGCCCGACAGGGTATTTTTCTACCGCGATTCACTTCATCTCGGTTCTTATCTGATGCGGAAAGGCAATATGAGGGGAGGGGTGGCGGATATAGGGACTGGAACGGGTATTTTATCGTTAGTTTCCATATCTTTAGGTGCATCAAGGGCAACCGCTGTTGATATAAATCCTCGCGCAATAGAGTTCGCTGAAATTAATGTTGAATTGAACGGGCTTGAAAATATCTTTTTGAGGAAAGGCAATGTTGACAGCATTATTGAATTTGATGGAGTGAATCGCATTGTCTCAAATCCTCCGTATATGTTTGATGACGAACGGGATAAGTCAAGTTGTATTAATGGCGGAAGTCATTTTGGAATGGAGACTGCGCTTAAAATTGTAAAATTGGCGGTTGAAAAAGAAGTTAAACTAATAATGATTCTTGCATCGCCAATATCATCCGATGGAAATCTGTTTGAAAACCTACTTTCTGATGAAGCGGGCATCACGAGAAAGGAAATGATTGATTTACAAAAGTTATATTCTGAATTCAGTCATAATCAGCCTCTGATTAAAGCGGGGTTTACCCACAGAGAATTTCCAATTTATGAGATTGACAGAACGCATTGATCCGAAGCGAATTCGGGAAGTGGTATAACTTCAAGTCTGTGCAAGTCTGCCTTGAAGATTAAACTGCTTCAGGAGGTGGAGGGCGATCAGGAAATAAAAATCAGCGAAGATTGAAGAGCAATCGGTGTCAATGGCTGCGGGTTTATGGAAGCATACATGTTTGAGGATTGCCGGGTGGTCTGCCGGTGTGAGGTAATTTTCAACAAGGGATCGGAGGATTTTTTTTGCCGTGTTAATTAATGATTTATCGTTTTTTTTCGTGCGGCAGAGGGTGAGGATGCCGTAAGCGGTGATGGCGGCGGCGGATGAATCGCGTTCTGTGTTTGGGATTTCAGGTGAATTGAAGTCCCAGTATGGAACGAAGTCGGGGGGCGCATTTTTTAGATAGAAATCAAGAAGTGATTCAAATATTTCCTTATAAATAATTTCACCAGTGTAAAAGAAAGCATTAGCGCAGCCTGCGACAGCCCAGGCGTGCCCGCGCGACCAGCAGGATTGCGGGGATGCGCCCTGCCAGGTTTCAATCGTAGTTCGTAGTTCGGGGTTCGGATTTTGGGATAAGAATCCCGAGTTCCGAATCCGGAGTTCCGAATCCCGAAATTCGGCGTCCTTGAAACGAAGGATGTGGCAGGTTGAGCCGTTGGCGCGGATGAGATGTTTTTTTGTATTTGCTGCATGTGCAGAGGCGGCGTTATAAAAGTCTTTATTCCCTGAGTTTTTCCATGCCCACCACAGGAGGGGGATGTTCATCATCGTATCAATTGCTACGCAGCGTTTGTAGTGCGGGGAGTCGTGGAGATTGAGGAAGCCGAGGTCGGTCTGAAACCTGTTAAGGAGTGAGCGGGCGGCGGTGAGGGCGAGTTTTTTTAATTTTTCATTGCCTGAAATTTCGTAACCGAGCACTGCGGATGGATAAAAGAGGAATCCCAGATCGTGCAGAGATGTGGTGCGGCTGCGGGGTTCAATCGGGGTTATCCATTTTTGTGCTGCGCGGGCGAATTTTTCATCTTTTGTAATGGCGTAGCAGAGCCACAGCATTCCAATCCAGAATCCCGGCGTCCAGTAGCCGTCAGTGAGTTTTTCCCATTCTTCATCTGAAGAAGTGATCCATTTATCTTCGCGGACAACATGTGGGAAGCGCGGGAAAGAGTGCTGGAGCGTTTTTAGATTTCGCTCCGTCTTTTCAACTGCGATGTTTGTCAACCTGGATAATTCGTGCAAATTAGTGCAATTCGTGGATTTATTTTCTGTAATATTTGATGATTTTTAGCAGTGCGTTAATGACTGACTGGACATCGTCATCTGTCATTTTTGGGAAGAGCGGCAGAGTGATGATGGATTGATAGATTTTCTCGGCGGTGGGGAAATCGCCTTCTTTGAAGTTGTAGGTTCGGCGGAAATAAGGGTGGAGGTGCAGGGGGAGGTAGTGGATGTTGGCATTTACATTTTCGGCTCGCAGGGCGCGCAGGATGTGGTCGCGGTCAACGCGGAGCATTTCGCTACGAAGGCGAATCACATACAGGTGAAGGGACGAAACCGAACCGGGTGTTGTCGCCGGGGTTATGATTGTCTCCTCAGAAGCGAAGGCTTGATCATAAGTTTCAACAATTTTTTTTCGTCTTTCCTGGAATTCGGGCAGGCGGCGAAGTTGGACGAGTCCGATGGCAGCCTGAAGGTCCATCATGTTGCATTTGAAGCCGGTGTCGTGGATTTCGTAGAACCAGGGGCGGTCGCTCTGTGCGCGCTTCCAGGCGTCGGCGGTGATGCCGAAGAAGCGCAGAGAAATGATTTTTTTTGCGAGGTCTTCATCGTCAGTTGCGATCATGCCTCCCTCGCCGCTCGTAATATTTTTGATGGCGTGGAGTGAGAAGCAGGTGAGGTCGCTGATGGCGCCGATGTTTTTTCCTTGATAGGCAGCGCCGATGGCGTGTGCGGCGTCTTCAATGACGAACAGTTTGTGTTCGGCTGCAATTTTTGTGATTTCATCCATATCGCAGGGGTTGCCTGCGTAGTGCATCGGGATGACGGCGCGTGTTTTTAGTGTGATTTTTTGCTCTATTTCTGCGGGTGAGATGTTGAAGGTGTCTTCATTCACATCGGCGAAGATTGGGTATGCGCCGTTGTGCAGTATGGCGAAAGCGGTGGCGGCGAAGGTGAGTGGCGTGGTGATCACTTCATCGCCTGCGCCGATGCCGAGTGCGCGGACGCTGAGGTGCAGTGCGGCTGTGCCTGAACTGACAGCCACTGCGTGGAGCGACCCGACCGATTCGCTGAACGCCTTTTCAAATTTTTCCACTATGGGACCTGAGGTAATCCAAGGGGATTGCAGGACTTTGACCACTTCCTGAATTTCCTCGTCGCCGATCCACTGCGTTGCGTAGGGCAGAGAGGTGGAGCGGACTGGTGTGCCGCCTTCAAGTGCTGGTATATCAGATTTCATATTGTACCTGTCCATTAAATCTTATTTAACCAATTTCTGGTTTTTTTGATTCCTTGAGCGAGGGAGGTTGTCGGTTTCCAGCCGAGTATTTCTTTTGCTTTGTTGTAACTGCCCTGTAGTTTCATAATTTCGCTCTGGGGGTGGATGTGTTTGATGCGGCGGATTCTTGAAGCGGATTCAGTTTCGGCGGAAGCGATAATCAGTTTTGCGAGTTCGTTTATTGTGATGTCTTTTCCGGTTGCGGCGTTGAAGGTGTGCCCGACAGCCTTTTGCATTACAGAGCAGCGGAGGATGAAATCGGCGCAGTCTTCCACATAGAGGAAATCGCGGGTCTGGCGGCCGGAGCCGAAGATCAAGAGGTCTTCTCCTCGCAGTTGGCGGTGAAGGAAGATGGAGATTACGCCGCCTTCGCCGGTATGTTTCTGGAATGGACCGTAGGTGTTGAACGGGCGCATGATGGTAACCGGGAGACGGTAAGCGTGGTAATAGGATATGGAGAGATGTTCGCCAGCGAGTTTTGCGGCGGCGTAAGGCGAGCGGGGTGTGGTCGGGTGAGATTCAGTTATTTTTTTTCCGACTGCGGTGAGGTCATAAACCATGCAGGTGCTCATGAAGACCATTCTTGTATAGAGGCGGCGGCATTCTTCAAGGAGGCGGAAGGCGCCGAGAATATCGGAGTTGAAGGTTTTTTCGGGCTTATCAATGCTGTCCTGCACATTGATCTGTGCGGCGAGATGAACGCATATCGCCGGTTTGAACTTTGCAAAAATTTGTGCGAGCAATTTACGATTTTCAACCGAGTCTTTAATTACATCTTTGAGGCGTGATTCGGTTCGGAATTCTTCAAGGTTGCGGGGGGAACTGTTTGAGAAGTCATCAAGGACGAGGAGATTATGATTTGTGTCGTTCAGGAATGCGCTTACGACCCACCGCCCGATGAAGCCTGCGCCGCCGGTTATTAAGACATTTAATTTTTTTTTCGAGATATTCATACAGAATGCCAGTTCGCCTTCGGCGAATCGGGAAAAACCCTTTTTGAAAAAAGGGTTATTTCCCGAACCATTTTCCCAAAAACTTTATCAACCTTTGGATGAACAGTTTCATAGTTAGAAGTAAATCCTGCGCAGGAGAGATTCAATTTTTTCGGGCGCAAGCGGTGTTACATCAGTAGAAATGTATTTGAGAAGTTTCGGTTTGCGTTGTCCGGGATATTGGTATTCTTTTTCAAACAGTTCAGGGACTTGAGGGAGGAGGATGAACATGTCGCGTGTTTCCACAGCGCGTGTTACTTCTTCTTCGGTCATCAGTTCCTCATAAGGTTTTTCGCCCGGTTGTTGTCCGATGTAGCGTATTTTGATTTTTTTTGCTTTATCTGGTGGCGCGAAGAGTTTGATCATGACATCCACGAGGTCGCAGACGCGGATAACGGGCATTTTGAGGATGAAGATTTCGCCGCCTCTTGCCAGATGCGTTGCTTTGAATACGAGATCAAGCGCCTGCTTTTTTGTAAGGATGAATCTTGTCATGCCGGGGTCTGTAACGGTAACTGGTCCACCATGCTCAATCTGTTTTTTGAAGAGCGGCAGTGCGGAGCCTGCTGAGCCTAAGACATTGCCGAAGCGCACGGATGAGAAAACGGTGGCGTGTTTGCCCTTATAATAATTTGCGGATGTGAAGAGCCGTTCGGCGAACAATTTGGAGACACCCATAGTGTTGCAGGGATTTGTTGCTTTATCGGTGCTTGTAAGGATGACTTTTTTAACATTCGCCTCCATAGCGGTTTCAATTACATTTTTTGAGCCAATGAGGTTGGTCTTGAGCGCTTCAAATGGGTTGTATTCGCACGCCACCACATGTTTCATGGCGGCGGTGTGGAAGACATAGTCAACATTTTCCATAGCGTGTTCAAGCCGTTCCTTGTCGCGGACATCGCCGATGAAGAACCTGAGATTGGTGTAATCCAGAAGTTCTTTCTGGAGATCAAATTGTTTTGCCTCGTCGCGGCTGAAGATGCGCACCACACGGGGCTTGAAGAGCAGGAGTTCTTTTACGATTTCGCGCCCGAGCGAGCCGGTGCCACCTGTTACGAGTATGTTCCTGTTGTTAAAAAAGTCCCTCATGTTTTTTCCTTCCTCAGTCTCTCTGCGATTTCGGAGAAATGGTCTCTGACAAAGAGACTGCTTTTGCCGATGTTGTCAAACATCATTCTGCTTATTTCCACGACGGTGCGGTATCGCTCCCCGCGCGTGGCGTTCTCGTCATCCTCGTAGGAGAACACCGTTACCATCATCCGCTCAAGCGCTGTAGTCATGAAATCCACATATTTTCCCTCTCTCCTGATCTTTGATTTCTGGTTTTTGATTCTGTTCAGGAGGCGGATCAACTTTTCGTCAAATTTTTTCTTTTCAATCATTCGTATTGCTTTTTCGCAATTTTCAATTGCTTTGGATGAGAGCGAACCGATCTCGCTGTATTTTTTCACATATTTTACGATTTTTTTTGAGACTTTCTCCATATCCGGCGCGGTGAATTTACTGTGTATTTCGTTGAGGATTTCAACGGGGTTGTATGGTTCTGCGACATACTGCTCAATGGTGTCGCTTAGTTTCATGATTTCCGTGCCTGCGATGCGCGCGCCGCCCTCGGTGGCATCTATAACTTTTATGTCAAGTGAAGGGATAAGTGAGTTGAAGTATCTGAGGAAGGAGTAGAAACTTCTATAGGTGGGCATTGGATTTCCGTAGATGTCGGGCACTTCAATGAGTTCAATTTTTCCGTCTTGTATCAATTTTGTGGAACTGCCGTTTTCAAAACTGCCGTCGGCATACCACTTTTTGCCGGGGAAGCCGAGGTCAACGCCTGCGAAGATAATCGGGTTGCCGCCCATGTGCAGAGCGAGGTTGAAGGCATCGGTCAGGACAGAGCCGCCTGAGCCTAACAGCCCTTTCTGTTCAAGTATGGGGTCGTAGAGTTCGCTTGTTATTCTTGAATGATAGTAGGTGAAACTTTTCCCAGTGTGGTGTTCGGGAATTTCGGGGCACACTTCAATTGCAGGGACGAGGAAGGATTCCGAAGTATCCACTCCTCTGAGTTTTTCATAATTTTTAGTCTGGTAATCAACAGAAACAATCATATCGGGGACGAGGTCAATTCTCCGAAGGATTTTAGTCGCCGTATCAACTGCGATGATAAGGGCTTTCCCTTTCACTTTCTTCAGTTCGTTCATATTGTTTTCCAGCGAGGGGCCTGGCGCTACAACGAAGACGGGGCGGTTTTTGAATTGGTCTTTCAGTGCATTTACGCCCGGGTTGCGCACTGCGACGAGGAAATTGTTCACGGTGTTTTTGAAGAAGGTTTCGCCGGCGAAAAGCCCCGTGAAGAGGTTAAAGAGGAAGTAGTCGCGCAGGTTAGCCATAGTGTCGGAGATGAGGTTTTGCAGGTCGGGCAGGAGATTGAAGTGCGGCAGCGAGAAGACGCGGTATTTCGGGAGGTTAAGCGGTGAAGCGTTGGCGGCGAGCGAGTAAGAGAGGGATTCCGGGTCAATGCGGATAGCGGGGAGGACGCGGCGGCTGGCAAATATTCTGGACATGTCGCGTGTGTGC
>JBFMBQ010000149.1:0-5096 GCA_040755115.1 bacterium | reverse complement strand
TTTGCGGTTGCGCTGCTGGAATCGGTAATCGTCATTCGTATTACGGTTTTTTACCCGAACAACGATCACCGACAGACGATTCGAGCCGCACAACCGCAACCGTTCAACGATACACCGCTCCCGAAAAATGAAATCAATAAAAAGTAATAAACTGAAAGTGCACGGTAAAGATAAAAGTCCATTTTACTTACGCCTTTTGAGCGAAAGACGGCTCATGTATGTTATCGCCGCTTATATCATCACCTGCGGTGCGCTGCTCTATCCGTTTTTCGGCGGCGCGCCACCCAGAGAAGGCGACATCGCAAAAAAAGATTACATTTCCCCTGCAACTACAACATTCATTGATACAGCGGCAACCGGGCACGCACGGAATCAGGCGGCACGGACCGCGGGGAAGGTCTACCGCATTCAACCTTCCCTGAATACCGAACTGGATACACTGTTCAAATCACTCGCATCCGTTTTTGAAAGCGGCGACACCGCTGCGAGGCAGAACCTTGCGGAGAACCTCACACGGCAGGGATTGAGCGCAGAGGCGGTGTCATTCATACTCTCGCTCAACGGCGAGGAGGTTATGACCGTTCTGCGCCTTGATGTGTATGCCACGCTGCGGCATATAACTGTGGGTGGAATCCTCACCGACAGCGATTTGAAGGAGTTGGATAAGCACATAGAAGGGGCTGCCCTTAAGGAAGAGGTAACAGGGAAATACATGCCGGCGGTTCTTGATATTATCAGGGTATATGTAACTGATAACCTTGAGGTTGACACAGAGGCATCTGAGACATTGAAAGAGGAAGCGCGCAACCGGGTTTCTCCCGTTAAGGGCGTGGTAAAGAAGGATGAGATAATCGTCGGGCGCGGCAGGCGGATTACACAGCACCATATTGATATATTCAATGCGCTGGGAATCGGGCAGAGAGTTATGTCTAATATGCGGCTTGGGGGAATATGCCTTTTTACGGCGCTGGTCTTTTTGATCACGGGCGTGGTAATGAAAAATCACCGCAGAAAAGTCTATAACGATGAAAAACGGCTTGCGATTTTTCTCATTTTAATTGTCCTTACTGTAACATCCTCTGTCCTGCTTTCCGTTTATTCCTCCGGTTACCTTATCGGCGCTTCAGTCGGCGCAATGAGTCTGCTGGTGGGCTTCATGCTTGATCCGTTGCTTGTGGTTTTCGCTGTGCCGCTGCTCTCCGGCGTGATCGTTCTTGCGACGGGGCTGCAACTGGGGCATTTCGTTGTTGCGGTGGTGATAAGTATCGTTGCATACATTTTCGTGTCCCGCCGCCGGCTTGAGGATGCGCTTCTCAGAGGCGGGGCAGCGATATGGGCTGGCAGCATAATAACAATTTTTTCGCTCACACTGCTCAATTATGACAGTTTACAGCAGGCATTTATGGATGTTGCGGTTTTCGGTTCCCTTAACGGGATACTTTCATTTGTTATGGCAATGGGGCTGATGCCTGCATTTGAAAAGATTTTCAACATAACCACGCCGCACAGACTGCTGGAGTTGTCCAATCCTGCCCAGCCGCTGCTCAGACGCCTGTTGGTGGAAGCGCCCGGCACCTATCATCATTCTATTTCCGTCGCCAATCTCGCCGAGACGGCTGCCGAACTCGTGGGCGCAGACGCGCTCCTCGTGCGCACCGCCGCCTATTACCACGACATCGGCAAATTGAAACGCCCTTACTTTTTCACCGAAAATCAACTCACACCGGCAAACCAGTTTTCAGGCGTCTCCCCGACACTTGGTTCGCTCGTTATCTCATCGCATGTCAAAGACGGCATTGACCTTGCGCGCGAACACAACCTGCCTCACGAGATCACTGCAATTATCCCGCAGCACCATGGGACGAATCTTATCTCTTTCTTCTACCAGGAGGCGAAGGACGAGGCTGTTGAAGGCGAAAAGGTATCCAAAGAGCGCTACCGCTACGGCGGTCCGAAGCCCCAGTCGCTTGAAGCGGCGATAATTATGCTTGCAGATTCAAGCGAGGCGTCAGTGCGCTCGCTGCGTGAGCCGACACCCAAAAACATTGAGACGCTGGTGAATACCATCGTAAAAAAACGCCTCATTGATGGTCAACTTGACGAGTGCAATATCACCTTGCAGCAGATAGATACAGTGCGTAAGACTTTTATCCAGACGCTTTCAAGGATGTATCATTCACGGGTGGAATATCCCGAATTGAAAGAAGAAGAAATCAGGCACGCACCATCTGAGGAAAGACCGGAATTATAATTCAGCCTGCCTCACCCGCTGTGTCCGCACTTAAACCATACCAATAATACCCTGAAAACTATCCCGCGAATTTCCTCATCCCCTCAAATACCAATGTTGTGTTTCTGAGAAAACTTTACAATGGAATCACCCCCAAACGAGTTTGGGGGTGGCACAATTTCAGTGACTATTTGAATTGTTCTCATACTTTTTTATTACTCTTGCGGAATCGCTGGAAGTGATCTTTTTTTATTGATTCATATGAAGATTATTGTTAAAATTGATACAAAGGGGATGTAGCTCAGTTGGGAGAGCGCTGCGTTCGCATCGCAGAGGTCGTGGGTTCGAATCCCATCATCTCCAGTAGAAAATAAATTCTGATCGCAGGCCGCAATCAAAAAAATAATAATATGTGGCTGTTCATTTGACTCAAGTATCCCTAATATTTTTCTCGTTATACGGTTGCGGTTGCGCCGCTCGAATCGGTGTTCGTCCATCGGTTGCGGTTTTTTAATCTCTTCAAACATAACCGATAAACGATTCCGGCCTCGCAACCACAACCGAGTAACAAAAGTGTGATGTTATACGCCTGCCCTGCCGAGAACTATTCTTCCGCCGCAAGGGGCGGGGTCATATCCACATCATCAAATTCAAACTGGTTATCTGGGTCATCCTTGTATGTCTGCATCCAGGTTGAATATGTCTTCACTGTTACCTTCCGTTCTAATGTATCAATTTCCACGACCCTCACATAGCCGAGTCCGCCGAAATATTCCCATTGATAATCTGAGAACATCTGGTAAACCTTGTTTCCGTTGTCGCCGGTGCTAACGAGTCTCCCGCCGCTGCTGTCGGTTTGATAGTGCCCGTTGAAGACAAAAATGATGTTGCTGTGGAGGCGGACGAATTTGTTCCAAATATCTTCACCGATGCTGCTGCGCTCGTTTCCATACAAGTATGCGTGCGTGAGGACGATTATCCGTCGGTCGGGATTATCCGCCGCCACCTGATTTGCCCATTCCATCACCTCGTCACGGGGGTTATATTCAAGGGAAATGACAAGCCAGCCGGTGCCGCCGGCACTGAAGAAGTGGAAGGAATTGTCAAGTTTGTCCGTTTCGTATATCCCACCGAAAGTCGGCAGGTTCTGGTAGCGGCTTACGGGGAAATATTTGTTAAAAAGCGTTGTGTTTCTGTTTGCCCCTATATCGTGATTGCCGATGGAGAGGGCGTAAGGGACGACGCCGTCAAGGACACCCATGCTTGAGGAGGCGTTTGTCCATTGGTCTTCTGTGTTGTCGTCCGTGATGTCGCCTTCGTGCAGGACGAAAACGATGTTCTTTTCAGATTTGTTGTCCACAATCCATTGGGTGATGGTTGTGAACAGCGTCGGGTAAGATTCGGAATAATATTGAGTATCTGGCAGCGCGATGAGAGTGAAAGGTTTGTAATAACCCGTTTCCGATGCGGATACGCCGTATGAATAATTCGGTATGTCGTCGTAAGCGAAAGCCGTGTAGTAATATGTTGCGCCGTTTAACAGGTTTTCATCGGTGAAAGAAGTGCCGGCGCCGTTGTAAACGATTTTATCGTTGGTTGTCTGCTGGGCGGTTGGATTTTTTGGGTAATCGGTTGTGCTGCGGCGGATGAGGACGCCGCTGAAGTCGGCGTCATCGGGATTTATCCATGTCAGGGTCATCTTGCCTTCATCCTGGGCGGCGGTGAATTGCCTGACAGTTTCAGGGGGGAACCGGTCTGGGATGCCGCCTTCACCGCCGCAGCCTGAAAGCAGTGAAACAGACAAAAAGCATAAAAAGATTACTCTTCTAAGCAGGGGGGTATAAAAAACCTTTTGTGTTTTCAAAAGATATTCTGTCAATATGTAATCATTATAAGAGCGAGAGTTATTCACGCAAGAGGAGTAGGGGCGGGTTTGAAACCCGCCCTTACTTTTATTTGACTTGTCATAATCTTCACTTAAAATGCTTATCAATGAAAAGATGTGAAAAATGAACTTTTTTACGCCCTGACTGAATCTCCACCGACTGATGCCGTGAAAGAAAAACCTGCTGTCATCATAATAAGCCAGAAGGATCAGTATTATGCTAATATCGTGATCAGGAACATCATCAAGGAAGATTCATGCCGCATACCTCTTATCGTGTTAAGCGATATTCTTTACTATAAGAAATCATCTCTTCAGTCGCTGAAATTTTATATCAGAAAGTCCGGCATATCCTATACAGGCGCGATGATTGAAAAACAACTTATATTATCGTTCCTTTGTCGTATGCACCGTGTATTTCCGAAATTAACGGGCGATTCATTTGAATCATTTGAAAAGGCAGCGAAGGGAAAAGGGATAGAAATTCTTCACGAGAACGACCTTGAGAAGCCCGCGTTTATTGATAAAATCAGGAAGCATAGTCCAGATTACATTTTATCGGTTTACTCACGGCAGATTTTCAGGAAGCCGCTTCTTCAGACTCCCAGGATGCATTGCATTAATATACATCCTTCTATACTGCCGAAGGACAGGGGAGTCAGCCCTATTTTCTGGGCGATGTCAAGGGGCGAAAATCTTGTGGGCGCAACGCTCCACACTATGCAGGAATCGGTGGACACAGGGACGATTCTTGCGCAGACGAAATTAGAGGTCAAAGAGGACGATACGGAGCACGGTCTTTACTATAAATTGTCTGTTATTTCTTCGGCGATGATCAATAACTTCTTTCGCAACGATGAGGAATTTATCAAAAATTCGCAAGAGATGGGCAGCGGCTGCAATTACAATTCAATCCCAACAAGAGAGGCTTTCCTGAAACTGAAAAAAAACAACAGAAGACTTTTTACGATAAGGCAATTG
>JBFMBQ010000148.1:0-4499 GCA_040755115.1 bacterium | reverse complement strand
CACGGCAGGTTAATGAAATGCTGCGTGAACTGAGGGCGGACGACGGGCTTTGCACAGTATTCGTTACCCACACTACTGCCGGAGTAACGATAAATGAGAACGCCGATCCAGCCGTCCCGATGGACATTGAGATGGGGCTTGACCGCATCGCGCCCGAGCGCGCCGGCTACCGCCACGCGGAAGGCAACTCGCCTGCACACATAAAGACAAGCCTCGTAGGCCCTTCAATGACTGTGCCTGTAGAAAAGGGTCGCCTTGTGCTCGGCACATGGCAATCTGTGTTCTTCTGCGAATTTGATGGACCGCGCCACCGCACGGCGCTGGTGAAATATATAAAAGGTTAAAATGATAGGACACAGGATACAAGATACAATAAATTTTCCTATATCCTGCCTACTATCTACTTTCTACTATATTAAGGGGTGATTATTTTGGATAAACTCGTAGTAGCAGTAGTTGGCGCAACTGGCGCAGTCGGACGCGAGATGATCCGTGTGCTTGAACAGCGGAAATTTCCGGTTAAGATGCTGGTTCCGCTTGCGACTGCGCGAAAGGAAAACCGCACCGTGCGTTTCAGGGGACGCGCTCTGACCGTTCGCGCAACTACGGACAAGTCATTCAACGGCGTTGACCTCACGCTTTTTGCGGGTGGCAGCAACGCCTCGCAGGAATTCGGCTGGGAGGCTGTGCGCAGAGGCTCGCTTGTTATTGACAACAGCAGCACCTTCCGGGCAAGGCCTGATGTGCCTCTTGTTGTCCCTGAGGTCAATGCGGATGCGCTGCGATTTAACCACGGACTGGTTGCAAACCCGAACTGCTCCACCATCCAGATGTGCGTCGTCATCAAACCGATTTATAAGAAATTGGGCATAAAACGCATCGTTGTCTCTACATATCAGTCCGTCTCTGGCAAAGGGCGCGATGCTATGGAAGAATTGACAAAACAGGCGAAAGCATTTCTCAGCGGCAAAAAATACGCGCCGAAAGTTTTTCCGCATCAGATCGCCTTTAATGTCCTCCCGCACATTGATGTCTTTTTGGAAAACGGCTACACGAAGGAAGAGATGAAGATGGTAACCGAGACACGAAAGATTTTCTCTAATCCCCGCCTGCCGATCACCGCCACAACTGTCCGTGTGCCCGTCCTCATCGGACATTCCGAAAGCATCAACATTGAGACGGAAAAACCGGTGTCAATTGAAGTGGTGCGAAAACTTTTGTCGCAGCAGTATGGGGTAATAGTTGTGGATGATGAGGCGCCTGTTAAGGACGACCCGCTGCGACGCACTTACCCGCTGCCGGTTGACGCGACAGGACGCGATGAGGTCTTCGTGGGACGCATCCGGAAGGACATCTCAGTTGAGAATGGCATTGATCTGTGGTGCGTCGCCGACAACCTGCGAAAGGGCGCTGCGACGAATGCGGTGCAGATCGCTGAATTATTGTTTTAGACAGGATGGACAGGATAGAGTATATAATATAAATCCAGAATAAATTCATGGCAGAAAATAAAAGGGGAAAATAACTATGACAACACGGGCAGCAAAGCCGAAGCGCATTCACCATAGCGATTCATTAGACCGATTTGTGCGCCTGAAGCGCAATTATGCTGTGCGCCCACCCGGATATGATGAAGAACGCTGGTCTCAATACAAAGTCATAGCACGGCAGCAGGAAGAATCAGAAGAGGAAAAAGCACAAGAAAAAGAGAAGCGCATGATTCGCGAAGTGGAAAAGGGCGTAAAGGGACTCCAATTTTCCGGTGAAGAGATGGCCCGGATCATCCGCAGTTGGATCTCTGAAGGGGAATGATTTTGATAATGCGGAGTGCGGAATTTTTAATGATTAAGGGGGGAAATGGATTATGCCTGAGATAAGACAGAACATAGCAACGAAGGAGTGGGTAATCATTGCCACCGAGCGCGCCAAACGCCCTGAAGAATTTTCCAGCAAGGGGCACTCCAGAACGGAAGACCGCCCGGAACTTATAGAGAAGTGCCCGTTCTGCCCCGGCAACGAGACAAAAACGCCTCCCGAAACATTCCGTATCTCCCGAAATAGTCAATGGCGCGTCAGGGTAATACCGAACAAATTTGCGGCGCTCCAGCAGGAGGGCGAGCGCAAGCGCACAATAAAGGGTGTTGAGCGCTCAATGTCAGGCGTCGGCATCCATGAGGTAATCATTGAGACGCCGCTGCACAACAAGACAACTGCACTTCTGTCAACTCAGGAAGTTACCGATATAATCAACGCCTACCGCAACCGACATGAGACAATCTCAAGCGACCCGCGCATTGAATTAGTTATCATCTTCAAGAATCACGGCGAGTCCGCAGGCACATCGCTTGAACATCCACACTCACAACTCATCGCCACACCGATAGTGCCCAGCCAGATACGGCACCGCCTGGAGGACGCCCTCGTTTTTTCCGATGACTACGGTCAATGCGTATATTGTCAGATGCTGCGGGATGAACTTAACGAAAAAATCCGATTAATTGAGGAAAACGACTATTTTGCAGCCTTTATTTTATATGCGGCTGCTTCACCGTTTCACATCTGGATTATGCCAAAACGACACATGGCTTGCTTCAGCCTCATCACCGATGAAGAAACATCCGCCCTGGCTGCCACGCTCGGCTCAGTCCTGAAAAAACTTTACTACGGACTCGGCGACCCAGACTTTAACTATGTCATCCGCAGCGTTCCAATCGGACTGAAAACAGCACCATACTTTCACTGGTATCTCAGTATAGTGCCGCGCTTGAGCAAGGCGGCGGGCTTTGAACTCGGCTCAGGCATGTTTATCAATACCTCGCTCCCTGAACAGAGCGCTGAATTCCTGCGCGGTATTAATTGCTAATAGTCAGTGACTTTAAAATCACATTATTGAATCTCGCAAAATTGATTGACAATTTTTTGGGCGAACTCCGTTCGCCCCTACATTGGGCAAGGCATGCCTTGCCCCTACTTTTCTGTCACTATAATTTACGAGATTCAATAATCATACTTTTCACGAATATAAAATCCATGTCCATCACATCGTTGGTTCAAGGTTGCACCTTGAACCCAGATGCTGAAAATCAATCTTTGATTGAAACTTCGGATGATGTCAGGATATTTTGTGTCTCTTGATGAGTTTGTAGAAGGTTTTCCTGTCAACCTGTGCTTCTCTGGCAGCCCTTGAAATATTCCACTCACATCTTTTCAAGATATTCATAAGATATTCTTTTTCAGATTGTTTAACCCATTCTTTCTTTGCATATTTGTAAGGAACGACATCATCGGAGTAAAATGATGACATAGAGTCCTCTTCCTGCGGCGCCTGTCTGATATGTTCCGGCAGATCATCTACTCCAATTGTGTCAGAATCTATCAGTGAGACAGCCCGTTCAACTACATTCTGAAGTTCCCGCACATTGCCGGGCCAACGGTATGCCGTGAGAATCTCCATCGCCTCTTTTGATATGGTTCTGATGTCCTTATCCGTGAATTTGTTGTAGTGCTTAAGATAGTGATTTGCGATCAGTTCAATATCGCTTTTGCGCTCTCTCAGCGGCGGCAGTTTGATCGTGATCACATTCAGTCTGTAGAAAAGGTCTTCTCTGAATTTTGTCTGGGCGACGGCTTCTTCTATGTTGCGATTTGTTGACGAAATGATCCGCACATCAACATCAATGAAATTTCTTCCGCCGACGCGGCGGCATTTGCGATCCTGGAGTATGCGCAGCAGTTTAGTCTGGATGTTAAGAGTGAGATCAACCACCTCGTCAAGAAAGAAAGTGCCGGTGTTGGCGAATTCAAACAGTCCGGGCCGCGAAGAATACGCCCCCGTGAAGGCGCCCTTTTCGTGTCCGAAAAGTTCGGTCTCCAGAAGGCTTTCAGGCAGCGAGGCACAGTCAACCGGCAGAAATGGTTTTTCTGCCCTGTTGCTGTAGTGGTGAATGCTGCGTGCGACGAGTTCTTTACCAGTGCCGCTTTCTCCCAGAAGCAATATATTGGTATCGGTCTTGGCTATTTTCTTAACGGTTTCTATTACGTCCTGCCAGGGCAGGCTGTTGCCTATTATGTTTTTGAAAATGTAGGGCGTATCAAGTTGCCGCTTCAGCGCAATGTTTTCGTTGACGAGTTTTTTCTGTGTCAGTGCCCTTCTGACTGCAAAGGAAAACTGGTCAAAGGTAAAAGGCTTCGGTATGTAATCAAAAGCACCCTCTCTGATCGCCTCAACGGCTGTCGGGAAACTTGCGTGCCCCGTGAATACAATCACTATGATATTCTCATCAAGCCTTTTTACTCTTCTCAGCAATTCAATTCCATCAATCTTCGGCATTCTCAGGTCAGTAATGATAAGGTCAGGCTTTTCTTTTTCCGCAAGTATGACAGCAGCCTCACTGTCCTGCATGGTTACAGAATCCCTGTAGCCGAGACTGGCGAGCATCCGCCGGCAGTTCTCAAGCATGTCTTCTTCATCGTCAACGATCATTATTTTTTCTTTCATG
>JBFMBQ010000147.1:0-4894 GCA_040755115.1 bacterium | reverse complement strand
TACCGTCTGCCATTTACCATCTACCGATTTTAAAGAAGGATGAACGAGAAGCAGGAAAAGTTTTATCGGGATTTTTGCAGGAACTTCAAACCGCTGCTGGATTTTTTAGTGAAACTTCAGGCAAAGGGGCTTCGGCATATCCCCGAAAGCGGCGGCTGCATACTCGTGTGCAATCACAAGAGCGATATGGACCCGGTAATATTGAGTTTTGCGATAGAGCGTCCTATCACCTGGATGGCGGGTGCATATTTATATAACATCCCGCTGATCGGAGATTTTCTCAAGAATGTCGGGAGCGTTCCGATATCGCCGAAAAAAGAAGTGGTAGAAGAGGCGATGAGGCTGTCTATGGAGACCCTTGAGAAGGGTCAGATGATCGGCATTTTCCCTGAAGGGTGGGATTATATTGCTGATGGTCAATTCAACAAGCCGTTGGGGAAATTTCACACCGGGTTTGCGCGGATGGCGCTTGCGAGTGGTGCGCTTGTTATCCCATCGGCGATAATTCCCGTAACTGCGTTTGCAGATACGATGCCGATTCCTTCGTGGGCGCGGAAACTCTGGAAATTCCCAGGCAAAATGGCTGATGTCATTCATCATTTTGTTTATAAAGAGGCAATCATACAGGTGGGGAGACCTGTGCAGGTCTCCGGTGATATTGACCGTGAAAATCTACACTCAATCAGTGAGAACATAAGGGGCAAGGTTGACCAACTTATCCGCCGCCACGAGGTTTATAATCTGATGGATGAAGGCTTGTTATAATTCAGATACAGAAGATTACGCAGATTGTTTGCATTTGGGTTCAAAGTGCAACCTTGAACCAACGACATAGACCGCTATTTAAAAATAAGTAACATTTTAGCCATATGAAGCGCTGTAGGGCGCGATTTCCACATCGCGCCGAACGGCGGGATACGGATATCCCGCCCTACAACTATGCAAAAATATGTTCTAATAGAGACAACTTCACTTCGCTAAAATGTTACAAAAATAAATATATTTCCACTTGCGTTTTAGAAGTCGTGATATAATGCGGTTGTGGCGCAGGAATTTCCATTGATCATAGCACACCGCGGATTCTGCAAGGATGTGCCCGAAAACACACTTGCCGCGTTTCAGAAAGCGGTGAAGGCGGGTGCGCACATGATAGAACTTGATGTGCGCACTACCAGCGACGGGCATCCTGTGGTCTTCCACGACCACACTCTTTACCGCACTACTGCGCAGCGCGGCATAATTGAGATGCTGACATTAAATCAGGTGCGCAAACTCAATGTTGGACCAAAACAAACTGACAGAGTTCAAAAATTCAGAGTGCCGACACTTGAGGAAGTCCTGATCTTTGCAAAAGACAAAGTGCTTTTGAACATTGAGTTGAAGACGACGGGGACAGAAAAAGCGATTGTGAAACTGATAGAGAAGCACGATATGCTCAACAAAGTTGTGGTCAGTTCTTTCAGATTTTCATCTCTTAAAAAAGTCCGGGAATTGCAGGCTGAGGTAAAGATTGGCTGCATAGCCTTTTTCCTTGCGGGCTTCAGCGAAATTGCGGAGAAGTTAGCCCCCTATTCAGTTCACTTGTGGACGCCTCTGGTTCTTTCAGACCGCCCCGTACGCAGGGCGCATCAACAAGGTATTCGTGTTTACCTCTGGCATGTCAATGCAGCCGCACAGTTTCGCAGATTAACCCGCTTGGGAATTGATGGTGTTATCACCGATGCAGCGGATTTGCTTGTAGATGTTTTGCCTGAAAAATCCCGCCGCATAAGACCGGAAACTTTACCGCCGCCGTTAATCCCTGCCTCCGAGCCTTAAATCCAGCAATCGTTTCTTTTTGTATTCTTCGTGTCCTTAGTGGGTCAATAATTTTTGTTTCAGATATGAAGAAAAAAGTAATTGCGATAATTAATCCACATTCTGGCATGTTTCACCTTGCGCGTTCGCTCACTGAAATTGAGAGCCTTCTTCAGAGCAGATTCCGTGGAATCAAAATTTACCGAACGCGCAGTATACGGGCGGCAAAGGAGATATTGCGGTGCAGCCGAAGGGACGGAACGAGGCTTGTAGTGGTTGTCGGCGGCGATGGTTCAGTCCGAACGGCGGCACAGACCCTGACAGGGAGCAAAGTTGCAATTGGCATCATCCCTTTCGGCACTGCTAACAATGTTGCGATTTCACTCGGCATCCCGATGTTGTATGAAAATGCCGTTGAACTGATTGACGGCACGCCGCCTGCGGCTGTTGATTTGGGGAAAGTGGGAAGAACCTGTTTTGTAGAAGCAGCGGGCGTGGGATTTTATGCCGAGGCACTGGCGTTTTATGCACGGCATAGGGGAAAAAGCATCGTCCGCAGCGCGTATTCTATTGCACGGATGATACAGAATCTTACGCCGTTTGAAGTGAGGCTCAACATTGACGGCGAAGCGATTGAGAGCAGGGTTTATCAGGTAACCTTTTCAAATCTGCCGCTGTATGGCACGGGGTTTTCCATTGCGCCCGATGCGGCGTGCGACGATGGCATGATAGATGTTACGATCATCGGCAGGATGGAAAAGGAGCAGATGCTGCGCTATATTCTTTCGGCGAAGATGGGGACGCTGACGAAGTTGCCGCAGGTGGAGGTTTTTCGTGGGCGGCGCATTGAGTTAACTGTGGAAAAACCGATGAATTTTCATCTTGATGACGAGTTGCGATTCGGCGATAGATTTATCGTCCGTGTTATTCCCGATGCGCTGCGAGTGATAATGCCGGAGAAGAAATAAAAGGCAAAATCGGTATGAAATACGATCCCGATGTTCACCATAGAAGATCGATCAGACTGAAAGATTACGATTATTCGCAGGATGGCGCATATTTCATTACGATTTGCACAAACAATAGACAATGTTTGTTCGGGAAGGTTTTGAATTTTGAAATGCGTTTAAATGAAATGGGGATGATTGCACAACAATGTTGGGATGAAATACCACAACATTTTCCAAACGCGATATTGGATGAATATATTGTAATGCCAAATCATATCCATGGGATTATATTATTAAACGACAACGAATGTGGGGGCGAATGTAGGGGCGAAAAATTTTTCGCCCCTACGACAAGACCACACGGAACATCAAAAACGGTTGGTTCAATTGTTCGTGGTTTTAAAATTGGCGTAACCAAATGGGTACGCAAAAACACGAATATACACACCATTTGGCAACGAAATTATTATGAACACATCATCAGCAGCGAAGATGAATTAAACAGGATCGGAGAATACATTTGTAATAATCCAACAATATGGCAATTTGACAGGGAAGATCCACAAAAAGAAGGTAACATTGCATTAGAGAACGAAATTTTTAGGTTTGGCGCAGGCAGTGCACGACAAAAGACGGGAAATGGTAGAAGTGAGAAGTAAATGGATAAAACAATTTATTCCGTCTTTCATCTCCCGTCTCCCGCTTCCCGTTTCACATCTTACTTCTCATTTCTCCCATCAGAACAATTCCTTCAATCCGTTCACATCTTTTAAGACATAATCAGGTTCAAGCCCTTTCAGACCGGCGACCGTATCAGGGTTTTTTACTTCGGAAAGCACAACTGCGCTTTGCGCCCCCATCTGCTTCGCTGCGAGGATGTCGGATGCCGAGTCGCCCACGACAAGAACGGTATCGCCGTTTTCAAGCGGGAGCCGCATTTCAAGGATTTCTTCCGGTCTCTTATCCGGAAACAATGCCTTCAGGTAGATGTAAGGGTTGGGTTTTGAAAGCGATTTGGAGTTGCCCGATCCCTTCAGGAGCAACTCGGCGCGCTGCACTTCGCGGTGTGTCGCTATGCGGGAAAGATCAAAAAAATTCAGAAGCCCCCATCTTTTCAGCGGCGTGATAAGTTCCTCGTAAGGTCTGCCTGTAGCGATGCCGATGATTATGTTCGCCTCCTTGAGCATGGAAAATATTTCCATTATTCTGCCGGTCGGGATTATCGGCATCTCATACTCTATGAGTCCCGCCTTAGATATTTTTGATAATTTTTTCTTCTGGAGCCGTTCAAGGAGATTATCGCCTAAATACCATTCCTGAAAGAGCGTCTGGCAGATATGCCACAGGTCATCGTTGCCGCTGAAGACAGGCATTTCTATTCCGCATTGAATTTTCAAGCGTTCGTTCAGGGCGGCTGTCAGGAATCTCTTATCCGTGTAATTCTTTCCTTCTTCTGTTGATTCAAGTTTCAGACGGTCGCTCGCTTGGAAAAAATCCTCTGTGATTTTATCAAGCGATGTTATTTCTATCGTTCGTTTTGTAAGAGCATCGCCGATTTTCTTGAATGTTTCCTCTGCGAATCCGGATGTGAGCAGGTCTGTCAATTTATTTTTGTCATGGATCAGTTTGAAGATTTCAATTAAATACAAGGCGCATGAGAAATAGGTCAAATCCCAGTTGCTGTTGATTCCCCTGATCTTGAGGGATTCGGAGAAGTCGCGGTTGACCAATTTTCCGAGTATTACGGGTGCGCCGGGCTTGTATAGTATGACCCGCAGACCGTTGTCATTTAATCCGATCCATTGTTCGCCGTAGAGCAACTCAAGGATTGTGAGTTCTGCTGCGAGCCAGTATTCGCGCTCGGTGGTGATTACACCGTCGGAATCAAAAAGGATTGTGTTGATCTTCTGAAATGAGTTTCTGTGTCTTTTCATGGAAAGTAAGGAGTAAGATGTGAGATGTAAAATGTGAGATGAAGTTCAAATGTCAAATTTCAAATGTCAAATATTAAACTTGTTCCTAAATTGAGCGATTTTAATGATGAATAATTTTGGAGTGCGGTGGCACGACACCGCTTTGGTTGTCGGTGACATGTCGCCGATATAGAAAGCATCATCGTGATGTTGCACTCCAAGTTGATCACCCAT
>JBFMBQ010000146.1:0-5418 GCA_040755115.1 bacterium | reverse complement strand
TTTCCAGCTATAACATATCCTCCCTCTGTCGTTCGCTGCATTGAAAAAGCAGATTCCTCATATGTCCCTCCATAGGTAATGGCATCAACCTGTTCTCCTGAGGAATTTAGCTTTAACAATAGAATATCTTTCGTGCCGTTTCCGTATGACATTGTGGTTCCTGCTATTATATATTCCTTGTCGTGGGTTTGTTGGATTGATGTGGCTATATCGTAACATTTTCCTCCAAACATCTTAGCCCAAGTTGAGGCTTTTTGCCCACAATTTTCACCCAAGCATGTCTGAGTTATACCGTGTTGATGCACATCCTCTTGCCTTTGACATGCTGATGATAACCATGGTATATCGTCTTTATGACAACGGGATATGCATGATTTAACGCAGGTATTATCGCGGCAGATCGGATCCCTTTGACAATAATTATAGGAAGAACAATTTGCACATTGGGTTTCTGTTTCGCCTGTATAAATACAATTGATATCATTGTCACCGCAGTCCCCTCTGGAGCAACAGTTGAACTGACACCAATTACTATTGCCGTTTTTGTCAAGTTTGAATAACCATATTTCATGTTTTCTAGGCCAACTACCATTAAATTCTGTTGAGCCTAAAACAATATAACCTCCATCTGATGTTTGTGAAATTGCTCGTGCATAATCAAGCCTCATTCCACCGAAAGTTTTCGACCATTGTTGATCTCCTAATGAATCAAGTTTTAACACCCAGTAATCATAACCACCTATCCCAAAAGAACTTGATATACCTGCTACAATATATCCACCATCGTTTGTCTTATTGAATGACTTTGCTTCATCTAAATACATTCCGCCATAAGTCTTCTCCCATGTCATATTCCCACTGGAGTCAAGTCCCAAAACCCACAAATCATTCATACCCGCACCGAATGATCGTGTTCCCCCTGCTATAACATATCTTCCATCAGAAGTTTGCTGTACGAAGTTAGCCCAATCAAAAGACTGTCCACCAAAAGTCTTTTGCCATATTTCATTTCCATTTGCGTCCAACTTCAACACCCAGAAATCATAGTTTCCCGATCCATACGATATTGTTCCACCGGCAACAATATATCCCTCATCAATTGTTTGTTTAATATGGGAAGCTCTATCGCGCTTTTTCCCACCGAATGTTTTTTCCCATTCCTTTTCCCCATTGTTATTTAATTTCAGAATCCAGAAATCACCGCCACCCATTCCTGACGAGCGTGTTCCCCCTGCTGCTATATATCCTCCATCGGTTGTCTGCTGAATATGATATATTTCGTCGGCATCTTTTCCACCAAAAGTTTTTGACCACTCTTGTTCCCCCGAAGAATCTAATTTCAAAACCCAAGCATCCGCACTTCCTGCACCGAATGACATTGTGTAACATATTACTAAATATCCTCCACCTGATACCTCCATGATTTGACGTGCCTCGTCAACACTCGCACCTCCATAGGTTTTATTCCAAATTTGGTTCCCTGAAGCATCTAATTTTATCACCCATACATCCCGACCATGCTCACTTGGCACATTAATATATCCTGCCGCTATATATCCCAGATCGGATGTTTGTTGAATTGACAGAAGATCACTACCAATTGTTTCTTCAATAAGTTTTATCCAAGAATCTAGTGTATCATTTATTCCAATTCCATAAACTGGTATGACAAAACCAATAAGTATTAAATTCAACAAGATAGTTATCTTAAAAAGCTTTTCTTGCATTCGACAGATTCTCTTCTTTTATTTCATTCTGGATAAGCATCCATTTACACCACTTGCACTAAACTCCGATAAGAACGAGTTTGGTAAGTGGAAATTTCTAAAATTATATCGTGTAATTTTCAGTGATTGTCATATCCATGATATACAAAACTTGTTACAGGCGTTGCTCTTGCCTCTTTGACCCCGCCGCCCGGTAATCACCGCCTCCTCACGGCACGGATGATTTCTGTTATCCCACTATCTTTTCAATTTTACAGGATCAACTGAAGCCGGGCAATAATAGATTTTCCAATCCCCAGGTTGCCATCAGCGATGAAACCATCTCCATGCCCGCCTTGACTTCCAAAAGATTTCACGCAACTGTTAGACCTCAACAAGCAAGATGATGTGTCATCTCACGCCTTACATTTCACATCTCACATCTGTATTGAAATTATGCTGCACTGTAGATATATTTATCTTCATAAAAAAGACCTTGAACGGGGTGATGGCAAGACGACAATGGAAAAGAGGGATTACTACGATGTGTTAGGCATCCATCGCAATGCCGCAAAAGAGGAAATTCGCAGGGCGTATCGCCAGAAGGCGCGCCTCCTGCACCCTGATGTGAATCCTGACAACCCTGAGGCTGCGGAGCAGTTCAAGGAAGTATCGGAGGCATATCAGGTGCTCAGTGATGATTCCCGCCGTGCTGCTTATGACCGCTTCGGGCATGCGGGCGTATCCTCTACTGGCGTTGGATTTGACGGCTTCGGGGATTTCGGCTTCGGCGGTTTCGGCGACCTGTTTGATATATTTTTCGGCGGCAGCCGCGGCAGAAGGTCAGGCGAACCGCGCGTAAGGCAGGGGAATGATTTACGGTATGATATGACAATCTCCCTCTACGATGCCGCATTCGGCACGGAAGAGGAGGTTGAAATCCCTGATATGGTGAAGTGCGAAGGCTGTCAGGGCACAGGTTCGCGGAGCGGCACGCACAGAGTTACCTGTTCTACCTGCCGCGGCACAGGCGAGATGCGACAGGCGCAGCAGACGGTGTTCGGGCAGTTCGTAAACATCACCACCTGCTACGAGTGCCGCGGCAGCGGCGAGGTTGTGCCAGATCCGTGTTCGGCATGCCGGGGCGAGGGTTTTGTGAGGGGCGCCCGAAAAGTGCTGGTGAAGATACCGGCAGGCATAGACACGGGCACGCGGCTGCGGCTGCGCGGCGAAGGTGAACTTGGTGAGCGGGGCGGACCGCGCGGCGACCTTTACATCTTCATAACTGTTGAGGAACATAAGTTTTTCAAGAGGGCTGGCGAGGATATTCACTGCGAGGTGCCGGTAAGTTTCATTCAGGCGGCGCTTGGTGACGAGATAGAGGTGCCCACGCTGCGGGGTGTGGAGAAACTGCGCATACTTGCAGGCACGCAGAGCGGGGCGAAATTCCGTCTGCGCAACAAAGGCATGCCCTTGCTGCACAGCGCGCGGCGCGGCGACCAGATCGTTACGGTGCGGGTGGTAGTGCCCGAGCGGCTCACTGCGAGGCAGAAGGAACTCCTTCAGGATTTTGCAACTTCAATCGGCGACGAGATTGTGAAACCGCAGAAGAGTTTCTTCAGTCGTTTCAAAGAACTGTTTGATTAAATCACTGATTTGAAAGAACAGGCTCCAAAACACAGAGTTTTTATCCGCGGGTTTACAGGCAAGGTGATAAGTGATCCTGGGACGGTTCGGCATCTGGTGAAGGTGCTGCGGCTCAGGGAAGGGGATATTTTCACGGGCTATGACGGCGGGCGCGAGATGATGTTTCGGGTGGCGGGGACGAAGGGCGATGTTGTAACGGTGGATTGTATTGAGGAGCGAACGCTGGCAAAGTGCAGTAATGTGAGGCTGACGGTGGCGCAGGCGCTGTTGAAAGGCAAGCGGTGGGATATTTTTCTTGAAAAGATGGTAGAATTGGGTGCAGGGCGTATAGTGCCGTTGATGACGGTCAACACGGTTATAAGGCTTGAAGCGCGTGAAATTGAGAAGAAAGTGGAACGCTGGCACAAAATAGCGCAGGGTGCGGCGGCGCAGAGCGGCGGCGGCTGTGTGCCAGAGATAACTGAACCGATGGATTTTTCGGAGTTCTTGAATATCCGCTCGGATGCCAGTGCGCGGTGTATTCTTGCTGCGGGAGGCGAAAGTGTGGGATTAAGGGAATTTTTGAGCGGTGGCATCAGGGGGGAAATCATCGTTGCCGTTGGACCTGAGGGCGACTTCACCTCTGAGGAATTGGACAAGGCGAAAACATCCGGTTTTGTTCCTGTTTCGCTCGGGTATAGAATTTTCAGGTCGGAGACGGCGGCGATTGTGGCGGCGGTGATAATACTCTATGAAGGAAAAACACTTTAAAAGACATAAAATTTAGTTTTGATCGGATGGCGAATTTAAATGTTGACATCAAAAGAAAAAATCATTTCTATAATCAATTCACTGCCCGATGAAAAAGATGAAGAGGAACTTGTTGAAGAATTACTCATAAGACTAATGCTTGAGAGAAGCAGAGAGCAATTTAAAAACGAGGAATATATTGAACATGAGACCGTAAGAAAGGAATTATTATGTGACAAAAACTACCCCAATCTGGTTTATTAATTTGAAACAATACAAAACTTATAATGATAATTTTGGAGTTCGGTGGCATGACACCGCCTTTGTTATACGGCGACATGTCGCCATATATTAAAGCGACATCGTGATGTCGCACTCCAAAGGGACACCACGGATTCAAAATAAATGATGGATATTTACAAAAAATAATTACGGATAGATTTTCTGACGATAAAAATATCTGGAGGCACTTTATGGATGACTGCTTATTCTGCAAGATCGCAAAAGGGGAGATACCGACTGAGTTCGTTTATGAGGACGAGCATGTGGTCGCCTTTCGGGACATCAAACCAGTGGCGCCTATCCATGTGCTGGTGATACCGCGCAGGCATATTGTTTATGTAACAGATTTAAGCGAAAAGGACGGCGAACTGCTGGGCAAGGTTTATGCGGCGATCAACAAGATAGCAAAAAGCGAGGGGATAGCGGAGAGCGGCTTTCGGGTGGTCTCAAACTGCAAGCGCGATGGGCAGCAGATGGTCTTGCACCTGCATTTTCACATTATAGGCGGGCGGCAGATGACCTGGCCACCAGGATAGTTGCGGCTTCAGGCATGAGACATTGGGCATTACTCATAAATACAAAACTAAATTACAAATCACAAATAACAAATAACAAACAAACTTAAATGAACGAAACTCCAAATAACAAAAATAAAAAATATGACCTGGAAGAAAGAACCTTAGCATTTGCTAAAAAGATAATACAATTTGCAAATAATCTTCCAAAAACAATATCAAATATAGAGATAGCGAAACAACTCGTCAAGGCAGGCACTTCAGTAGGGGCGAATTATATTGAGGCGAATGAAGCCTTGAGTAAAAAAGATTTTATAATGAGGATTAAAATATGCCGTAAAGAATCTAAAGAAAGCATTTATTGGCTAAAACTTGCTGAAATAAGGGAGCAACAGGTTGATGATAGAAAATGGTTAATTGGCGAAGCGACCGAATTATTAAAGATATTTAGTTCAATAATAGAAAAATCAAAATGATCTTCTTAGAATTTGAAAAATGGAATTATTTTGAATTTTGAATTTGCAATTTATGATTTGTTT
>JBFMBQ010000145.1:0-4917 GCA_040755115.1 bacterium | reverse complement strand
TATCTTTTCTTCGTGTTCTTCGTGGATATAAATAAAAATGAAACGAGTTGTCATTGACACCGACCCTGCGCTCGGCTGCCCCGGCAGGGATGTTGATGACGGTCTAGCGCTTTTCCTCGCCCTGAATTCACCCGAACTTGAAGTTGAAGCAATCACCATCACTTACGGGAATGTAAGTTTGAAAAGTGCGCAGCGGTCGGCGCACAGAATCACATCGTTCCTGAAAAAAGAAAAAATACAAATCTATCCCGGCGCTTCCTCCCCGCGCGCTCTCGGTAAAACATCAGAAGCCGCAGAAAGGCTTATCCACCTGTTCTCACAGAACCCCGAAGATGTCTCGCTCCTCGCAGTGGGACCGCTCACAAACATCGCAACTGTAGAGAAGATGGAGCCGGGCATACTTCGAAGGCTGCGCGAGGTGGTAATAATGGGCGGCGCTGTTTACCGGCGCGGCATCGTCCCGCCCTTCTTCAAGGCTGAATTTAATTTCTGGCGCGACCCGAGCGCAGCTGAAATTGTGCTGCGCTCCGGCGCAAATATTTTTCTCTTCCCGCTTGATGTTACTTACAAAGTTGTATTCGGAAAAATAGAAATGGAGCAACTCCACTCGTCCAAAACCGCAGCCGGTGAATACTTGTGGAAAAATCTTGTTTTGTGGTATTGGATGAACAAAGTTTTTACACTCTCCGACGGCTTTCACCCTCACGATCCTGTCGTAGCGGCATACCTGATAAAGCCCGAAATGTTCAGCCTGAAAAAACTGCGCCTTGATGTTCATACCGGCGGGATCGGAAGGGGCAGCATTGCTGTTACTACTGAAGGTGCGCCGATAAAAGTCGCGCTGGATATTGACAAGACGCAATTCCTGAACCTTCTTTTAAACAGACTCTTGGGGGAACGGTAATATCTCAGTAAAAGCGATAAAGATAAATTGACTTGGCATATAATATTGCATATAATTTATGTATAAAATACATAAGTCTGATGAGGAGGTAATACACATGCGAACGACACTTGACCTGCCTGACAATTTGATTAAGGAGGCGATGAAGGTATCGGGCGCAAAAACAAAAACCACGACTATCTGCCTTGCCTTGCAGGACTATATAAGAAGAAAAAAAATGATAAAAATACTTAACTACAAAGGCAAAATTGACCTCGATCTGGATATTGATAAAATGCGCGACGAATGGGATAGATTATGACACCCGTGCTGGTAGATACTGCTATATGGATTCAATATTTAAGAAAAGGCGACGATGCAGCCAGCGAAAGACTAATTGAATTGTTAGAAAACGAACGAGTTTGCGTCAACGGCATCATAATAGCGGAACTGTTTTCCGGCGCTAAAAGCGAGAAAGACAAGAAATTGTTGCGTAATATTCTCATCCCGATCCCATACTTAACAACAACCAGAGTTATATGGCGGCAGTCGGGGGAATTAAAGTTACTACTGCTGACAAAGGGACACAGCATTCCTCTGCCCGATGCAATCATTGCCGCCACCGCCGTCCACTACGGCGTGGAACTCTTTTCTATGGACATCCATTTCTCAGTTATTGCCAAATACATACCGTTGAAACTAATACAAAAGGATTAAGAACTTAACCGCAAATAAAATCTTTTACCTGAAGGTGAAGTAAGAGGGAAGGCGTGCATGCCAAAAAACGAAACACTTGAATCCGGTAATTTGCGCCTCAACTACAGCATTGACGGCGGCAGGTTTGATATAACAGATGTGAGCACTGCCACGAAAGTGGTTTCAGGCGCAAAGGCAGGCGTAAGAATCTACGGCGGTGCGATTGAACTTTTTTCCACGGAAGCATCAGAAAGCGAATCGTCAAGAGAAAATGAAATGCTGACTGTGAACTACTGGTTTGACATGGAATCTGTGCGACTTCGCCTGAAAACAAGACCTTTAAACGGCGGATTTGCGCTCAATCTCACGCTCAAAAATGAAGGACACAAAGACCTGCGGCAGGTTGATTTCTGCCCGCTCGCCGTTGACCGCGCGGACGGCGGAAAACTATTCGGCGGCGACGGTGCACACCACGATTTCCGCTTCCTGCGAAACGGTCTGCTTACCTGGAGTTACACCGGCGCCTTCACCAGCGGCGATGTCCTCCGGCCGCCGCGCCTGCGCATCATCCACGACGCCACAGAAAATCCGCTCGCCCCTCACCCGAAAGTGCGCGGGCATTTCTTAAGTGAATGGTTCACCCTCGTTTGCGATACGGCGACAAATCAATGTCTGCTCACAGGCTTCATCTCAACAGCGCGCCAGTTGTCACAGATTGATTTCAAATCGCGCGGAGACTATTTCTATCACCTGAAAACCTTCAGCCGCGGCGAGGGCAACACCGTCCGCCCGGGCGGTGAATTTTCTTCAGAGGAATTATTTATCCTCTATAACCATGCAAGCGACCGCGATGAACTCTGGAAATGTTATGATGAATTGCTGAAAAACTTCGCCGGAACGCTTTATATGTATAAGGAAATCTGCCACCCCCAAACGAGTTTGGGGGAGCCACACAGTTTGGGGGCGCCACATTCACTCCGCATTCCGCATTCCACATTCAGCACTCCTGTCGGCTGGTGCTCATGGTATTGCTATTACTGGAAAATCACTGAAGAGAAAATCCTTAAAAATCTTGAAAAGGCGAAAAAACTGCGCGCCAGACTGCCGATTGAATATTTTCAGATTGACGACGGCTACCAGAAGGCGGTGGGCGACTGGCTTGAGCCGAACAGCAATTTCCCGCACGGCATGGGCTGGCTCGCAGAGAAGATTCACGAGGCGGGCTTCAAGGCAGGCATCTGGCTCGGACCGTTCTTTGCCGAGAGCCGCTCGGAACTGTTTCAGCGCAACCGCGGCTGGTTCGTCAGGCGCAGGGGGCAGCGGCTGCGCCGGGCGGGTATCTGGCCCAGAGGGATTCCACCGAGCAATCTCTATGCGCTGGATACAACAAACCCAAAGGTAATCCAATGGCTGAAAAAGGTTTTTAACACGATATGCAGCGAATGGGGATATGATTTCGTGAAACTGGATTTTCTTTACAGCGGAGCGATAGACGGCATCCGATGGGATATGGCGGCGACGCGGGCAGAGGCTTTTCGCCGCGGGCTGGAAGCGATACGGGAGGTCGTGGGCGACAGGTTCATTCTCGGCTGCGGCTCGCCGCTGCTGACGGCGGTCGGGCTGGTTGACGGTATGCGCATCAGCGGCGACACCTCGCCCCGCTGGATGGATTTTCTGCCACAGGCAGTCGGCTACAAGGCAGGTCCGGGAATGTATTCAGCATCACATGTGGCGGCACACAGGTATTTCATGAACGGGACTTTATGGCTGAACGACCCTGATGTCCTTATGTCGCGCTTCCGAGACACACATCTCACTCGCGATGAGATAATAACTCATGCGACGATGATCGCTCTGATGGGCGGTATGTTGCTGATAAGCGATAACCTCACAAAACTTACGGACGAGAGCATTGAACTCGCACAAAAACTTATCCCGCCGCTCCCCTTCTCCGCAACACCGCTTGATATGTTTGAAAGCGCGACCCCGTCCCTGTATGCGCTCACCGCTCCATCGGAATACGGCGGCGGCATAATCGCAGGGGTGATCAATTGGAGTGACAGGGCACAAGATTTTGAAATCCCGCTGAAGCGGCTCGGAGTGCCGCAGAACTGTGAATATCACATCTTTGAGTTGTGGAGCGAACGGTATATCGAAACAACCACCAAAGCAATCCACCTCGGAAAAGTTACCCCTCACGCATCCCGACTACTCGCCGTGCGCCCAGTGCAGAAAACGCCGCATCTGGTTGCCTCCACCTTCCACTTCACGATGGGCGGTGTGGAAGTGAAATCGCACGAATACGACAGTGCCAGAAAGCAACTGCGAATATTGCTGGAAATACAAGGCGAACGCACGGGCAAACTTTACTTCTGCGTCCCCGATGGCTTCAAGCCCGAATACTGTATCATCAATCGCTCACACCAGACAACACTGACGCCCGTGCGAAGCGGTATCTTCTCTCTGAAACTTGATATGGAAGACCGCGTGGAAGTAGTTGTGAAATTCTGATATGATATGGCTGCAAACAAATTCATAGTTATATTTAGAGATCACTCTTGTGTAGCAATGTTACTATATTTATTGCTATCGTTATAGCGGAAACAGATCAGGATGTTCCTTATGGACTGCTTCAAGGATTTCCCTGGCATCAAATATTGCGGCATCTGCCTCTTCGGTAGTAACGCGTTCCGTATTCCCATAATCACCTACCATACGAAGTTTGAACAAATCAGAATACTTTTTACCTAACTCAGGGCGCCATCTTCCGGTGTTGACCAGATCCCGATGGACTGCGGATTCTACTGCATAGTGTTTTTTGAATTCAATGTCATCAAGTGAAAACAGCGCAGACACAGCATAGAAAGCGGCATAATAGGCACGATTCGCAGCGCCATTTGGAGAAACCGTGATACCAAATTGTGCCATCTTAATTGCCTCAATGGCGTTATTCCACCACGAAGTGGCTTCCTCTATATTCATCATATTGGTTTTCCCTCACGCTGCACTATTCGGTAGAAGCCAATTGCACCAGAATTGAATTTTGCCGCATCAACCGGCATTATATGTAACATCCTGTCCAGATGTTCCAGTTGCAACGGATAGGTCGCATCTGTAGTAGCCCTGATTTCTTTATATATAGAAATAGGACCCTCCAGCAAACACAATAAATCAATATCGCTATCAGGTTGCGCTTTGTCTATAGCCTCGCTGCCATAAAGGATCAATCCCTTGAAGCGATCACCATACAGTGTCTGAAGGCATTCCTTAACACATTGCAACAACTCTTGAAGTTTCATATAAAAAAGTTTACAGGATGATCAAGTAGTTTTCAACAG
>JBFMBQ010000144.1:1209-2045 GCA_040755115.1 bacterium | reverse complement strand
GCCGTGCGCCCCTACTCCGTGTTCTTCGTGGTTAAATATCATGATTTTTTAATATCGTGTTTATGCGGTTGAGAATTTCATTTTCCGGGCAGATAAATTTTTCGCCTGTTTTGCGAACCTGGAGTTCAAGTTTTCCATCCTGATAGGACTTCCCGAATACGATTCTCAACGGGAAACCGATGAGGTCGGCGTCCTTGAATTTTACACCCGGTCGCTCGTCTCGGTCGTCAAGAATTACTTCAATGCCTGAATCTGTGAGTTGGTTGTAGAGTCGTTCCGCTGCCTCTGTAAGTTTCGCATCCTGAACATTTATGGGGATGATGTCAACGAGGTAAGGGGCGATTGAAGGGTGCCAGATTATGCCGTTTTCGTCGTGGGATTGCTCTACTGCCGCCGCCATAGTGCGCCCTACGCCGATGCCGTAACAGCCCATTACTACAGGGAGGGATGAGCCGTCAGGTGCGGCAAATTCAAGTTTCATGGAGCGGCTGTATTTTGTGCCGAGTTTGAAGACATGCCCGACCTCTATGCCGCGTGAAAACTCAAGCCGCCCGTCCTCACACCGCGGGCAGGCGTCGCCATCGGCAGCGAAGCGAATATCTCCGGTGTGATGCGCTGTGAAATCGCGTCCGTGATTTACGCCGCCGATGTGCAAATCTTTGCGGTTGCCGCCTGTTATGAAATTCCGCATAGATGAAACCGTGGTGTCCATTACAATCGTTACCTCTGCGGGCAGTCCGACAGGACCTGCGAAGCCGACCGGCGCCGATGTCAGCCGTTCAATGGTTTCGGCATCTGCGGGTTGAAGTGTCTCGGCTGCAAGGAGTCGTTTGAGT
>JBFMBQ010000144.1:0-1199 GCA_040755115.1 bacterium | reverse complement strand
AAGCGTGTGGTTGCCGCGAATGAGCGCAGCGACCGGTTTTTCGTCTGCTGTGTAAATCAGAGTCTTCACAAGTTGCTGCGGTGTAACACCGAGAAAGGCGGTAACTTCTTCAATCGTTTTCGCTCCGGGTGTGTGCAATTCCTTGAGCGGCTCTTGTTCGGGCACGATTAATCGTGCCCCTGCACCAGTTTCCGCTTTTTCAAGATTTGCAGAGTAATCGCATTTTGAGCAGGAGACCACCACATCTTCGCCGGCATCTGCGAGCACCATGAATTCGTGTGAGATATCGCCGCCGATGGCGCCGCTGTCAGCCTCCACCGCGTGGAATTTCAGTCCGCATCGGGCGAAGATGCGCATGTAGGCATCATACATCGCCTCGTAACTGCGGTTCATGCCAGCCTCATCAGCATCAAAACTGTAGGCGTCTTTCATGGAAAATTCCTTCGCACGCATTAGACCGAAACGGGGGCGGATTTCGTCGCGGAACTTGGTCTGAATCTGATAAAGCGTTATCGGCATATCGCGGTGGGAACGGATTTTTGAGCGTGCGAGGTCGGTTATGATTTCCTCGTGAGTGGGACCAAGTGCATAACTGCGCTCCTGGCGATCTTTTACGAGAAAGAGGATTTTTTCGTTGAGATAACTCTGAAGCCTGCCCGATTCTTCCCAGAGTTCAAGCGGCTGGAGGACAGGCATAAAGATTTCCTGCGCCCCTGCCCTGTTCATCTCTTCGCGGATGATGTTTTCTATTTTTTTTATTACGCGATAGCCGAGCGGCAGGTAGGTATAGACACCTGAGGCGAGCCTGCGGATGAGTCCAGCGCGCAGCATGAGTTGATGGCTTATGATTTCCGCCTCAACGGGTTTTTCGCGGAGGGTATAGAAGAAAAGGCTGCTGAAGCGCATTTAAGTGCTGTATTTTAACAAAATCAAAGATATTCGCTTAAGAATTCGTCTCTTGATTTTACATTAATATCAGTATTATTTTTTAGAGCGTTCAATAAAACTTCATCTGTTGTTACAAACAAATCAGCGTTGACAGAGGAATAAATTTCTATAAGATAGATGTCTTCTTCTGGAATAAATGTTCTTATTTCAGCGGGTAAAGGCTTTATCTCGTTTTCATTTAATAATAAGCATTTATTTAAGTCCTGTAGCAAACTACGATGGAGTAATTTACTAAATGTTCTAACAGGTTC
>JBFMBQ010000143.1:0-4470 GCA_040755115.1 bacterium | reverse complement strand
TAAACTCCACTCCAATTTCGCTCCAAAAGGCGACCAGCCCGATTCTATAAAGCAACTCGTTGAAAGTGTCAAGTCAGGTAACAAATTTACCACCCTCCTCGGCGTTACCGGTTCGGGTAAGACCTACACGATGGCGAATGTGATTGAACAATGCCAGAAACCTGTCCTCGTTATCGCTCACAACAAAACGCTCGCCGCTCAACTTTGCAACGAATACAAAACCTTCTTCCCTGAAAGCGCAGTTGAGTATTTCGTGAGTTACTACGATTATTATCAGCCTGAAGCATACCTGCCGTTTTCCGATTTATACATAGAAAAAGACGCCTCCATCAACCGCGAAATTGACCGCCTGCGCCACGCCGCCACTCAGTCGCTGCTCCTGCGCCGCGATGTCATAGTCGTTGCAAGCGTCTCGTGCATCTACGGCATCGGCTCGCCTGTGGATTACGAGCGCGCCTGCCTGCGCCTTGAAGTCGGCATGGAGCAGGACAGAGACTCCCTTCTGCGCCGCTTCGTTGAGATGCAATACCAGCGCACAGAAGACGATCTCGTCAGCGGCGCCTTCCGTGTGCGAGGCGGCACAATTGAAATCATCCCCGCAGACCGCGAAAGCATTCTGAAACTTGATTTCTTCGGCGACGACCTTGAAAGAATTAGCCATATCCATCCTGAAACCGGCGAAGTGATAGATCGCCCGCTCAAAGTCCTCATCTTCCCAGCCACCCATTATGTCCTGCCCCCTGAACGCTTGGAAGACGCACTCCTCGCTATTGAAAAAGAACTCAATGAGCGATACAACGAACTCATCACAGAAGGAAAAGAATTTGAAGCAAACCGCCTACTCACACGCACTCGCTTTGACCTTGAGATGATACGCGAGATCGGCTACTGCGGCGGCATTGAAAATTACTCCCGCCACTTTGACTGCCGCTCTTCTGGCGAGCCTCCTTCAACGCTTCTGAATTTCTTCCCGGATGATTTCCTCGTCATCATTGATGAATCACATGTTACCATTCCGCAACTGCGCGCGATGTGCCACGGCGACCGCTCACGCAAAAAAAATCTCGTTGATTACGGCTTCCGTCTCCCCTGCGCTTACGACAACCGACCCCTGACCTTTGAGGAATTCCTTGAGCATGCGCCGCAGATCGTTTTCACCAGCGCAACACCGGGCGAATTTGAATTGAAAAACAGCGCACGCATCGCCGAACAAATCATCCGCCCAACAGGTCTGATTGACCCTGAAGTAATGGTGCGCCCCTGCCGCGGTCAAATCCCGTATTTATTAAAAGAAATTGGCAAGGTAACCTCACGCGGCGAAAAGGTGCTCATCACAACTCTCACAAAAAAAATGGCTGAAGACCTCACCGACTATCTCATTGAAAACAATGTCCGCGCAAGATACATGCACTCGGACATTGATACGCTTGACCGCATCCAGATTATTTACGGTCTGCGCTCAGGCGAATTTGATGTTCTCGTCGGGATCAATCTGCTGCGGGAAGGACTTGACATACCGGAGGTTTCGCTCGTCGCCATTCTTGATGCCGACAAGGAAGGCTTCCTCCGTTCCGATGTAACGCTCGTGCAGACGATGGGCAGGGCGGCGCGAAACATCAACGGCAAAGCGATCCTGTTCGGCGACCGAATGACAGATTCCATGCGGCGCGCTATTGAAGAAACAAACCGCCGCCGCAGTAAGCAACTGCAACACAACCGGAAATATAAAATCACGCCGGAAACCATTCGCAAAGAGGTGAAAGATCACTTTGAAGGGGTTGCCTACCGTGTCTCCGACCGCCGCGCGAAATACATTGCGCAGAAGGCGGAGAAGATTCCAATTCCATCGCTGCCACTCTTTATTGCGGAATTAGAAGAGAAAATGTGGAAGGCGGCGGACGGACTTGATTTTGAGACCGCTGCGGCGCTCCGCGACCAGGTGGCAGCCCTGAAAAAGAAACTTGAAAAAGAACAAAAAGTTATCAATATTTAAACCACGAAGGGCACGAAGGAAGAATGTAAGAAATTAAAAACAGAAAGGGGGAACATAACAATGGAATTAAAAGATGTGTTTGAGCAGCGGCAGTCGGTGAATTTCTTTGACAGCGCGAAGGATGTTGACGAAGCGATTATCAGAGAGATTTATGATCTGGCGAAACTTGCCCCATCTTCGTTCAATTTGCAACCATGGAAAATCGTCCTCGTTCACAACCCGGAACAAAAGGCGAAACTCCAGAAATGCGCAATGGACCAGCCGAAGGTATCCGAATCTGCATTCACAGCCATCATGTTAGGCGACAAAAAGGCTTATGAAAATATGGATCCAATTATGGACGGTTTCATAAAATTAGGATATTTCAAGGAAGAAATGAGAGTTGCACTGAAGGGTATGGCGAAAAATCTCTACGGCGGCGACAGCGAGCGCACTTTTGCGTGCCGCAATGTGGGGCTTTTCGCTATGGCATTTATGCTCGCCGCTGAATCGCTCGGCATTGACACGCACCCGATGGACGGCTTTGATGCGAAGGCAATTAGGGCGGAATTCAACATTCCCGACAACTACGAAATCGTCATGCTTATCGCCATCGGGCATTTTGATCAGTCAAAGACGCTCCTGCCGAGATGCCCACGACGCAGTTTTGATGAGGTAGTAATCAGAGAGAGTTTTTAATCATCGCCCTTCGGGCGATTAAAATTAACCACAGATGTACACGGATATACACAGATGCAGGCGCTCACAGCCGTGCACCCCTGCTTGTTAATCCTGTAAATCCTGCCAGAATATTTATATAGTCATTATTGTCATGGTGAAAATTCAGTGCAAAATACGATAGTTATAAGTGGCGCAAGAGTTCACAATCTGAAAAATATCTCCGTCTCAATACCGAGAGACAAACTCGTTGTCTTTACCGGCGTCAGCGGTTCGGGCAAGACCTCGCTCGCCTTTGATACGATTTTCGCAGAAGGTCAGCGGCGCTACTTTGAAACGCTTTCAGCATATTCGCGGCAGTTCGTGATCGGCATGGAGCGACCCGACGCCGACCTCATAGAGGGACTCTCGCCCGCCATCTCCGTTGACCAGCGCGGCATGCCAACCAGCGCGCGCTCTACCGTGGGCACCATCACCGAAATCTACGATTACCTGCGCCTGCTGTTCACCGCCATCGGCAGACCCTTCTGCGTGCGCTGCGGCATTGAAATTCGCGGTATGAGCGTTGAGCGCATGCTGGAAACGATCTATGAGAATTTCAGCGATAAACTCGTCTCTGTTCTGGCGCCAGTTGTTGTCGGCAGAAAGGGCATTTACAAAGACCTGATTGAAAAGATCGCGCGCAAAGGCTACCAGAAGGTGCGCGTTGACGGCACAGTTTACGATGTTGACGAAGAGATACGGATGAGCCGCTACAGGGCGCACAACATTGAGATCGTCGTTGACCGCGTTGAAGTAACCGACAAAAACCGTGAGCGGATATTGTCGTCTTTGCGACTGGGTGCAAAAGAATCTGGTGGGAATTTGATTGTTGATGAAATCCGGGATTCGGAGTCCTTAGTTCATAGTGCGGGGAAAAAAACTAAATCCCGAATCCCGAACTACGAACTACGAACTACAACTCACACCGATATGTCTTTCAGCACAAAAACCGGCTGCCCGAAGTGCGGCTTCGGACTGCCCCCTGTGTCGCCGAAACTTTTTTCCTTTAACAGCCCCGCCGGCGCTTGCGCTGCCTGCCAGGGTTTGGGCGATCTCGAAGATTTCGTCCCCGAATTCATAATTCCCGACTGGGGAAAAAGTTTTTCAGACGGCGCAATCGCTCCTTTTAATGCGCTGACCGACAGGTATGAATATAAACTCACTGAGGCAGCGTTGAAAGCGATGAATTACCCGCTGGATGCTCCGCTTTCTCAAATGACAACTCAACAGCGGCAAACCCTTCTGTATGGCGGCGACGCCGAACGCCTCCGCTTCCGCTACAAATCATCCGGACGCCGCCACCGCTTCGCCACCGCCTCGTTTGACGGCGTTATCCCGCTGCTGCGTGATCGCCTGGCGCGCACTCATTCAGAGCGCATGCTGCATTACCTGTCGGAATTTATGGCGGAACGCGCCTGCCCGCAGTGCGACGGCGCGCGCCTGCGACCGGAGGCTCTCGCCTTCCGCATCGGGGACAAAAACATTCACAACCTGAGCGTGATGCCTGTAGATGCCGCCGCCGAAACACTAAAGAAACTTCAACTCAATGCGCGTGAAAAACAAATCGGCGCTTCGCTTCTCTCAGAAGTCCTGAAGCGGCTGCATTTCCTGATAAAAGTCGGTTTGCCCTACCTCACACTCGCCCGACCAGGCTATTCACTATCAGGCGGCGAATACCAGCGCGTCAAACTCGCTGCCCAGATCGGCACTTATCTTTCAGGCGTTACTTATGTGCTTGACGAGCCTTCAGTCGGACTTCACCAGCGCGACGGGCGGCG
>JBFMBQ010000142.1:0-8873 GCA_040755115.1 bacterium | reverse complement strand
GTGAAGAAGCGGCACTTTATAATAAATGGCTAAAGATGCTATGAGGCAATCGGTTGGAGATTGCAGGGTGATACCGTTCTTTCTTAAGAGCCTGTAAATTGAGGCGGCATTTATAAATATTTCCTGATTAAACGGCAGGTAGATTAATTTCTTCAAGGCATTCTGTGTATGCACAAATTCCGAATCAGATCGGATTCCATGCAAAACTTCAGTCATGATTACACCGCAGATGCACACATTTTCGTTCTGCTCTAATGCTTCCTTGAATTTTTTTACATGGTCTTTATCTGCATCTGCAAAGAAATCAATCCACACGGAGGTGTCAACTAAAATCAAGTCTTTACTCTCCCGGTGCGCATTTCCTTCAGGTTTCCTTCCCAATGGATTTTACCTTTCAGACGAAGAATGTTTCCTTTTACATCATTTCGCCTTACAAGTTCTCTTAATGCGAAATCCACTACTTCACGCTGGGTTCTGAGACCTGTAATTTTTTTTGCCTTTTCCACAACTTTTTCATCCAGCACGATGTTTGTTCTTTTCAAGCGTATCACCTCCATACACATTTTACCTAATTTTATGTGTATTGTAAACAAAGGCAAATTATCCGTAACCGAAAACACTAACCATAACAATTTGCAATCTCCGGGTTTCTCTGTTAATTTATCTCCATAAATTTTGTAAGGACTGTGAGGGAAATAATGGCTAAAAAATACAAGATTGCAATTCTGCCGGGCGACGGCACAGGACCCGAGGTCGTCCGTGAAGGATTAAAGGTGCTTCAAGCGGTGAGCAAACTTGAAGGTTTTGGTATTGAGACAACGGAGTATGATTTCGGCGGCGAGCGCTTTCTGCGCACGGGCGAGGTGCTGCCTGATTCGGCAATTGATGAGTTTCGCAGACACGATGCGATTTACCTTGGTGCTATCGGGCATCCAGATGTCAAGCCCGGCATCCTTGAGCGTGGAATATTGCTAAAAATCCGCTTTGAACTTGATCAGTATATAAATCTGCGTCCGGTGAAACTATATCCATCCGTTGACACGCCCCTGAAGGACAAGGGACCCGAAGATATAGATTTTGTTGTAGTGCGAGAGAACACGGAGGGCTTGTATGCGGGCGCCGGGGGCTTTTTAAGGAAGGGGTCGCCTGACGAGGTTGCGGTTCAGGAATCAATCAACACGCGCCGTGGGGTTGAGCGGTGCGTTCGTTTTGCGTTCAAGTATTGCCGCGAGCGCGGCAAGGCACGCAAATTGACTCTTTGCGGGAAGACGAATGTCCTCACTTATGCCTTTGATTTGTGGGAGCGGGTTTTCAACGAGGCGGCGGCGGAATTTCCCGACATCAAGACCGATTACGCCCATGTTGATGCCATCTGCATGTGGATGGTGAAAAATCCGGAATGGTTTGATGTGATCGTTACGGATAATATGTTCGGCGACATCATTACCGACCTCGGAGCAATGATTCAGGGCGGCATGGGCATCGCCGCCGGTGGCAATCTCAATCCGGAGGGTGTTTCAATGTTTGAGCCGATAGGCGGCTCTGCGCCGAAATACACGGGGAAAAATATGATCAATCCGCTCGCCGCGATATGCGCCGTCGGGATGATGATGGAGCATTTAGGCGAGAAGAACGCTGCCGGGCGAATTGAGAAGGCAGTGGTGCAGGTGCTGACACAGCATCTGAAAAGCCTTAGCGCCGGGCAGATGGGGCATACGACAAGCGAGGTCGGCGATCTGGTGGCGGGGAATCTGTGATAGGATACAGGATTAAGGGATTAATTGACGGATTTACAGGATTAGCAGGGACTTTTTTATTGAAATAAACCAGAGAGCGGCAGTTACGGTTAAACCATCCACTGGATTAATTTGTTAGATGCTATCTATTCTCTTTTTTATTAAATCAGACCTTCTCTTGGTATGAATTACAGCGAGGATTATTACCTTTTCTTTCTTTACAAGATAAATGATTTTGTATGGAAACCTTTTGATAACATGTTTCCTCGTTCCTTTGTATTCTATTGGATGAATTTCAGGATTTCTATTGATGAAATTAATCCCTGCATCAATCTGCAAAAGGAAGTCATATCCCAACCCTATCCGTTTACCTTCATACTAGGAAAAGGCTTCCTTTAAGTCATCTTCGGCTTCAGACCTGACGATGACCTTATATTTCATTGCTTGCTCAATATCCTTTTATAAACATCCTCCCATGGAGAACCCAAATCGGGGTTTTTATGATAAGCCTCCAATCGTTCATCAATTATCCTTTTTTCATCCTCTGTTAATTCAACTGCGTGAACTTCTGTGGCTATAGTATCCCAAATATCTTCTACCAGTTGGATTCTCTCAGGTATGGACAATGCAATAGTATCTGTTGCTGTTATTTTCTTCATGGTTATATCCCCTTGCTTCCTTTGTTCGCTCAATTCAGGTTTTATCTTTAATAATTGATATTCTACCTGCCAGTATAATGGCTGTCAAGCAAAATTCAGCAGAATTATCCCTAAAGTTGCAAAAATTTCACGCAAAGAGCGCGAAGAAACGCAAAGTGCGCGGAGAGAAATAATGATAGAAACAATAATGGAAAAGAAGAATTTCTGGATTTCACTTTTAGTGAACTGCGGGTTATCGTCTTTTTTCTTTTTGATTTACTTTGCGTTCTCTGCGCATTCTTTGCGCCCTTCGCGTGAGATCTTTTAAGTTTTTTGCAATATTGAGGTTATGTTAAAACTCAAGGATAGATGTGATTCTCTCGTTTTCTATGCAATCGCGGGATTTATACCCGCTGTATATGATAAAATACACTCGGCTGTGAAATAAGTTCCGCAGGGGGTGATGAATGTGAAAGAATGCCTGGTAACGGGGGCGAGCGGATTTAATGGTTATCACATGGTAAATCTGCTGCGGGAGAGCGGCTGTGAGGTGCGGGCGACGGATGTGGTGAACAGGGAGCCAGAGCACTGGAAAAAGACCGGTGTAGAATTCATAGAAGCGGACTTAACGAATAAAGAGACCTTGAAACCTCTGCTGAAGGGAATGGAATGGGTGTTTCACCCGGCGTCGGTTTTTGATTATCTTGCGCCGTGGGATTTGCTTGAGCGTGTGAATATTCATGGGATGCGCAATCTTTGTGAGGTGTGCGTTGAGAGCGGGATTGAGCGGCTCATATTGTGGAGCACAGCAGGTGTGTATGGACCACTTGACCAGAAGTTGCTGCCGGCAAAAGAGGACCACCCGAAAAACCCGGCAAACAACTATGAGAAGTCCAAGTGGGAACAGGAAAAAATAGTGATGGAATTTTATGAGCGGCATAAACTGCCTGTAACGATAATTCGTCCTGCGCCTGTTTACGGACCGCGCAACATCTACGGAATGGCGCAACTTATCACCGCGATAGCGAAAGGGTGGCTTGGGGTGTATGTAGTGAATTACAGAAATCGTCTGCCGTTCGTTCATGTTACAGATGTCGTGCGCACCGCGCTTTTTTTAGCGTCAAGGGGCGAGAGCGTCGGCGAAGCATACAATGTGGCGGACGACAGTCATTACTATGGGTATGAGATCATGCCGTATATAGCAAAACTGACTGATGCTACGCTTGCTCCGCTCTGGGTGCCACAATCTATTTACTGATCGTTTATCAGGTTCGGATACAGATTTATGCTCAGGATGGCTGGAAAAATGGTCAAGAATGGGAAAAGACCGAAATTTGATCCCGACACACTTCTCTACGGGATCAACGATTACTGGTTCAGCAATGAAAAGATAAAGCGGCTTGGTTTTGAATTAGTGTATCCGGATGTGAAATTGGGTATTGTTACCGCCGTTGAGTGGTGCAGAAAGGAGGGGATAATCTGATGCCTTATGACAGTTTTCTCCTTGACCCGTTTTTACTGTTTATCATAGGAATAGTGTTAGTGGCGGTTGCCTCACGAGGACTTAAATGGCGTCCGAAATGGTTTGTATCGGTTGCGTCTCTAACAATAATCGTGATCTTCTGGGCATGCAGCGTGTCGCTGTATTTTGATCTGCCGTGGATTGAGTGGATGTGGCGCATGTGCGGGGCGGAAACGGGGCGCGACTGGATGATCAACAGCGGGGTATTTAATTTTGATTACAGGAATGTATCGGAGGCAGGGCATGTGTTTTGCGGGTTTATGTTTGCTCTGTATCCGATATGGCTGCGCTGCGGGCTGCACATCGGTTATGTTCTCTTCGGACGGCATGAGCGACAGGACGGTATGCTTGGAGCGCTCGGGGCGAAGTGATCCCAGATTTTGCATAAAATTCATGCAAAATCAGGAGTAGATAGTAGACAGTAGGTAGTAGGTAGGGAAAAAATGGAGAGCAAAAAAATACTTCAGTGCGAAAACTGTGAAAAGGGAGACAAATTTACAGTTTTCAATTTCCAATAAAAAAGGGGGGTAATCCCCCCGTTAGATCAACTCCGACAAATCATATTACCGCGGAGGTGCCATTTCCTTTGATTGTCGGAGCGTTGCGATCTTCTGATATCAATGATGGGGCAAAGTGATGGTTGTGTCAATGTGATTTATATCACACAAATTTAATCCACAGATTACGCAGATTGCACAGATTTGGTAGGGGCAAGGCATGCCTTGCCCCTACATTTTTACGATCAGCGTTTAAAAATAATATTTTGGAGATTAAAAGCGTCCTGAGCGGAAAATCGCAATTATCCAGACTACGGACAGGACGAGGAGAGAGAGCAGCGTCAGATCGCTCGCTGTAAAATTATGAAAGACAGGTTCCTGATAAGTGGGTATAAGATGTGAAGCCGCAAAGACAAGGGCGCCGAGCACGATGGCGAGCGAGAGTCGGTTTATGCTGCGCGCCAGCGATTTCATCATCCTTTCCGTCGCGGCTGGATAATCGGGCAGTTCCACCTTCACCCTGTATTCGCCGCGTTCCATCAGGCGCGTTATTCTGTTGATGCGCTTGGGGAATACATTCAGGAGGTCGCGCAGGTCAATGAGCGCTTTGAAGAAAGTGATCCCCATCGTTTTGGGGTCAAGTTCGCGTCTGAAGAGCGTGCGTGCCACAGGTTGCGCCGCTTTCAGGAGGTCAAAATCGGGATGCAGATGGCGTCCAAGCCCTTCAAGCGTGATGAGCGTTTTGTCCATGAGAGTAAACTCACCCGGGAGTGATATTTTATATTTCATACCGATCTTGAACAGTTCTGTTGCGAGTTCTTCCAGCCGCACTTGACCGATTGTGATGTCGGTATATTTTGCCATCATTCTGCCCGCCTCGCGTGTGAGGGCGTCCCTGTCTGTAGATGGATCAATATCGGCGATTTCATAGAGGACATCAACGAGACCTTCGGCGTCCTGTTCAACAAGCGCGATGAAGTATTTTGCCATATTGCGCCGCATCAACGGGTCAATCACGCCTACCATTCCGAAATCAAGCAAGCCGACGACCTGGTTGTCCATCACAAAGATGTTCCCGAAGTGCGGGTCGGCGTGAAAGAAGCCGTCAATGAGTATCTGCTTCACATAGGCGTTGCCGATCACATCGTTGAGGTAAACCAGATCGCAGCCTTTGGCGGCGAGTTTCTCCTTGTCGCGGATGGGAATGCCGTGAAGGTATTCCATCGTGAGAACTCTGCGCGTGGTGTGTTCCCAGAGCACCTTCGGGATGTAAATGGTCTCATCACCTTCAAAATTTCTTCTGAAACGGTCGGCATGCTGCCCCTCAATGGTGTAATCCATTTCCTGGCGGATGGTTTTGTTGAATTCCTCAACGCGTTCAACGAGGTTGAACTGGCGCGCCTGCGCGAACCGTTTTTCTGCCCATCTGGCGATTGTGAACATGATGTCGGTGTCAATGCGGACGATCTGCTCAATGCCGGGGCGCTGGACTTTCACCGCCACTTCTCTGCCGTCGTTGAGCACCGCTTCGTGCACCTGACCGATTGATGCGGAAGCGATTGGGATGCGGGCGAAGGAGCGGAAGACGGTATCCATCGGGCGGTTCAGTTCTTTTTCAAGTGTCTCCTGCACCTGCGAAAATTGGAACGGCGGCACTTCGTCCTGGAGTTTTGAAAGTTCTCTTATGATTTCCTGAGGGACGATGTCGGGGCGTGTGCTGAGGAGTTGACCAGCCTTGATATATGTCGGACCGAGTTCTTCAATGACCCGGCGCATGCGCACCTGAAGCGGGAGTTTGTATTCTTCGGCGGTAACGATTCGTTCGCGGAGGCGTCGGGGAAAATATCTTGTGAGTTCCAATGCCTCAGCGACCCAGAAAAAACCGTGTTTGAAAAAGATGGAAGCGACTTCCTTGGAGCGCTGCCCCATGCGATAGAATTTGGGGACGAATTGTTCAGGGATAGGCATTTGAATTTCAAATGTCAAAATTTAAATGCCAAATGAATTTCAAAAATCAAATGATAAATCCTGTCCATGCATGTATTAAGCCGTGTCCCTGCGTGTCGTAAGCGGGGAAGAGCACGGTATTTGGACTTTGACATTTGGAATTTGACATTGATTTGACATTTGGAATTTGTTATTTGTAATTTTAATTAATCTGTGCCAATCTGTGTTAATCTGCGGTTCAATTCTTCTATTCTAAATCCGGTTCAATCAGCCCGTAATCGCCGTCGTTTCTTTTGTAGATGACATTGACCTGTTCGGTATCAGAGTTGAGGAAGACGAAGAAATTATGGTTGAGCATTTCCATCTGGAGCGAGGCTTCGGCAGGGGGCATCGGCTTGACGGCGAAGCGTTTGGTTTTAACGATTTTTGGTTCTGGTGTAGAGGGTTCTTCCGTTATTCTTTCAGGAATGATGCCTTTGCCGCCTCTCTGGACGCGTGATCGCTGGTAGAGCCGCTGCTTGAATCGCTGCAACTGGCGTTCAAGTTTTTCAGCGGCGATGTCAATGGAAGCATACATGTTGACGGTTGATTCTTCGCAGCGGAAGATGGTGCCGTTTGCGTTCAGCGTTACTTCCACTTTGTGCGTGCGGTCGGCGCTTTTGTTGTCCTGATAGGTAAGTTCCACTTCAACAGCGCGCACCGCCACGAAATATTTAGACAGTCTGCCGATTTTTTCCTGCACATAATCTTTGAGTGCGGGAGTGAGTTTGATGTTGTTGCCCTTGATTACGATCTGAATGTCTTTCATTTATGGGCCCTCCGTACATAAATTATCAAAAATCAAATTTGCCCTGATTATCTATATTAAAGGACTCTTAATCCTATAATTATGCCGATCTGGCTCGCCCAAAAAATAAACATCCACTTTATTAAATCAGATTTTACTTCAGCCAATCTTCTCTCAAATTTCTGTTCAATAAATTCAAGTACATCTTCTTTTTGTTTCTCATTTGCCTTATTAACCAGTTCCACTAAAGCATCAACGCCATCTTCACCAAGTTTTTCTCTTAATATTTTGGGCGGAGTTAGAATTGCCATTTTACCCCCTCCTTCTATACATAACGACATAAATGAAATTGTTATTCACCCTTTTGATTTTGCTTTTTCTCTCTCTGTCTCAATTGACTTTGTTAAGATTTCTGAAATATACAGCGCAATGGCTGCCATACCTTGTGCCTCAAGCATCTCAAGTGTTTTTTTTCGCCCTTCATGAACTATTTCGTTGAGTGTTTTGTTTTTTGTTTTTTTTCAAACTTTTCATAAGACATTGATTATTCACCACCTTGTTCTTTGTGGGTATTCAATTTCACCGATTTGCCTTCCAGTTCAACCATATTCCAATAAAGAGAAGAATAAGATTCGGCACCCAAGCCGCCGCCGCCGGATTCATCCAGCCCTGCCCCATTATACGAAAAAAATGCTGAAAAGTATAATAGAAAAAAATAATGATAACGCTCAATCCGAGTCCTATTGACGAACTTGTGCGCTGCGGATGCAAGCCCAGTGGTGCGGCGATCAGTGCAAACATAAAACTTGCAAACGGAATGGCGATTTTTGCGTGAAAATCTACCTGTAATTTCCTCAAATCCCGTTCTTTTATCTGCGCCCTCTTCAGAAAAACTATCCGTTCACTCAATTCCTTAAACGACAGCGTGTCAACGCTCTTCTGCTGCTGAATCAGTTCGGTCGGCGATACCAAAAATATTATATCCATTTTTTCAAATTTAACAATATTTTTCATCTCGCCGTCGGGGATATAATCGTATCTGAATCCTTTGTGAAAAACCCATGAGTTCCGCTTCCAGCGCGCCTGTTCCGCCCTGACCATAAACTCAAGTCTGCCATCACTGAATTTCTGAAATTGCACTTCCCTCATCACATCGCCGTCAATTGAAAGCGCATACACCTCTTCCCGCGGGATTCCCTCATCGGAGTTCCTGTAAAATATCGTCCGCTCCTTCGTTTTCTTCTCTCCGCTCGTTGCCTTGTTCACCAGACGGTTGAACATCTCGTTGCTCAGGGGAACAAGTCTGTCGGTCATCACCAGTCCGAACACGGTAACAACCGCGGCGAAGACCAATACCGGCAGCACCAGACGCAGAAAAGACACGCCTGCCGCGCGAAATGCAGTGATCTCAAGGTCTGTGCTCATGCGGCTGAAGACAAGCAGGATGCAAAACAGCACTGACATCGGAAGCGTATACATAATAACTTCCGGCAGTTTCAGCAGGAATAACTGTGCCACAACGAGCAAACCTGTATGATAGTCCATTGCCAGGCGCAGTATTTTGAACACCGCACCGACGCCGAGTATCAGGGAAGTAAAGGTGATGACGCCGAAAAGGAAAACGGTGATGATTTCTTTGAGTATGAATTTATCAAGAAGTTTCATTGGAATATAGGCTTCAGTCCGCAGTATTCGGTCAGCAGATTTCAAGTAAGATACTGTAATTCATATATTGCTGGAGCCTGA
>JBFMBQ010000141.1:0-4203 GCA_040755115.1 bacterium | reverse complement strand
ACTTGGTGTGGTGGAGCGCAAGGCGTGGAAACTTGGATGTGTTGATGTGATCGTCGTTGATGCGCGCGAAAGTTTCTGCAAGGAATACCTGACCCCCGCAATCCGCGCGAACGCAGTTTACGAGGGGAAATATCCTCTGTCAACGGCATTAGCGCGCCCCCTCATAGCACAGCGCGTCGTTGAAGCAGCGCGGCGGCACAAGGCGAAATTCGTCGCACACGGTGCAACGGGCAAGGGAAACGACCAGGTGCGCTTTGATGTTTCCTTCGCTGCGCTCGCCCCCGAACTCAAAATCATTGCGCCCGTGCGTGAGTGGAGTATGACGCGCGAACAGGAAATTGAATACGCGAAGAAAAACAATATACCTGTCCCGGTTGATGTTCACAACCCCTACAGCATTGACGCAAACCTGTGGGGCAAGAGTACCGAGTGCGGTGTGCTTGAGGATCCGTGGGTTGAGCCGCCTGCGGATGCGCATAACTGGGTCTCGCCGATAGAAAAGACCCCCGACAAACCTGCTTACTGCACGATTGATTTCAAAACTGGTGTCCCTTGCGGACTGAACGGGAAAGAAATGAAACTGATAGACATAATCAGCAGACTCAATCAACTCGGCGCGCAGCATGGTGTCGGGCTGATTGATATGGTGGAAAACCGTCTCGTCGGTATCAAATCGCGAGAGACCTATGAGGCGCCGGCGGCGTCGGTAATACTTGCGGCGCACCGCGACCTTGAATCGCTCACGCTCACACGCGACCTGCTGCATTTCAAGCGCATCGCAGAGGAACGGTATGCCGAACTGGTTTATGACGGCTTATGGTTCACGCAGTTGCGTGAGGCACTTGATGTGTTTTTTGCACACACCCAGCATCGCGTAGATGGCACCGTGCGTATCAAATTGCTGAAAGGCAACTGCCGTGTCGTCGGGCGAAAATCGCCGTTTTCTCTATATGACGAGAGCCTCGCTACTTATGATGAAGGCGACCGCTTTGACCACACTGCGGCGGTGGGATTCATCAAATTATGGGGACTGCCGCACAAAGTAGCAGCAGCGACAGAGAAAAAGAAAAAATAAAAAAGAAACTTAAATATTAACAAGATGAACAGGATGAACAGGATTTAATAATCCTGTATACCCTGTGTTTTTATAACCTAAATTGAACGATTTTAACAATGAAAATTTGGAGTGCGGTGATATTTCACCGCTTTCTCATACGGCGATATATCGCCGTAAATGAAAGCGACAAATAATTGTCGCACTCCAAATTAACACCCATTAGAGGAAAAATATCACAACTGACACCAACGGGACTGTAAGTATTTTGTGCCTCCGGTAATATTTAAATATAAGACTGACAAACTTCAAAGGAGGTCTGCAATGAAACGGATCGTATTGTTTATCGGCGTCCTTTTAACACTGTTTCTTTCATCACCCATCCGGGCATCAGAACAGCCGGTTGAGGTTCTTGACAAGATGAATTTTGACGGTGCACTCCTTCACTACACATACACAGTCCTGAGCGACTGCCCCGCTGCCGATATGCACAAGACGGTTGTTGAAGTGAAGCAAACCGGGATATTTGCGTGCACTGCGATCGTGAAATTGCGTGTTCAGGTCAAGGACTCATCAGAGGAAACGGAATGCATTGATTCAAAAAAGCCCATAAAAATCACAGGAAAGGCGAACCTGCGGCAACTGGCGGAGGAATATCTTGAGGAAAAGGGAGGATGTGAATCCGGCGATGTTGAAGAATACAGATTTGAATTTCCGCCTGTCAAGATTTCCCCTCGCTCGCCCAATCTGAGCGACCTGCCTGAAATGCGCATTCCAAATCCTGAATCGGCATCACCTGTCAGGAAGGTCAGAGTCGTGCGAAAAACATATCAGCCTATGTTTGAATGTATCCTTTACAAGCGCGACGGCTCAAGGAAAGACGGTTTCAAGGGGACAGCCGAAACGATGGAAGACGCCGTTCAGAAAGCGATTGCAGGCTGCCACACAACGAACAATCCAAGATGTATGGAATACGCTAAAGACCCGGCGCACACAACCTGCAAATTCAATCCGATAGAGAAGGAAATAGTTGAGGAATACGATTCGGACAAACTGCCGAATCTTGATGGCGCAACCGTATCATGGTCATGTCCTGTTGGAAAAAGTAACGATGATGACGACTGTATTAAAAGTTATGTGATAGAGGAATCCAAGCCCTATCTAATCTATCGCTGTGTCCTTTACAAAAACGACGGATCACGCCGTGATGGATTTGAGGGCGCCGCTGAAACGGAACTTGAGGCACGCGCCATCGCAGCGCAGGGCTGCAAGCGGACTAACCATCCTTCGTGCGATGCCTTTTCACTTGACCCTGCGCATACGACCTGCATTATGAAGGTAAATTATGGGAAATAGCAGCGAATATACTAATGACTCAAAGATAGTGTATTGAGATAAATTTACAAACTACCTAAAATTCGTGATTTAATCTATTGTTTTTAGGAATAGGTAAAATTGTTTTTTTCTCATAATATTGATTTACAAACCATAACACTAAAAATAATAAGATTGTAAATATGTTGATAAGTAGATTGCACTAAACCCAAATCTGATTTTTTCAATAGACAGGCGATAAATGGAATAAAGCACAACATACTCTATAAAGACGGTCCCTATAATAGGACTTCTTCGTATCCTCCAAAATAGAAAAATGAAAATACCAAAAGAAATAAAAGATGAATACAATTGCGTAGGTAGCCTCAATGACTCTTCATTAGGGAATCTGACTCCCAATATCTCGTTGTCAGTATAAATACCTTTACAACATCCCGCCATAAAGCACCCCACCCTTGCAATTGAATAAGTCAGTGCTCCAACAGGAGAAAATACATCAAGAAGTAATTTTACCTCTTTTAAATATGGTTTACATTTATAAGAGTAACATATAATTAACACACTTGTTATAGCGCCTAAAGCGCCGCCGTAAAAAGAGAATCCAGAAGAATAAATTGAGGCGGTTTCTAATCTTTCAGCGCTTGATATAAGATAAAATGACTTGGCACCAATAAAAAATCCAATTGCTGCGATAGAATACACATTAAATAATATTTTTTCCGAGAATACTCTTCTAAATTTAGATAATTTGATGAATAATACAGCACCCATTATCAGGGAAAACATCATAATCAGGTTATGTGAATTTAGAGTTACAATGACTAAATTGATTGTTGGCCGCATAAATGAGATAATTAGTAAAATGTTATTAAATGCAAAGATTTTTGATCAACTGGAATATAAATTATTTTATTATTCAGCGCTTTCCAGTCTAAAACACTCTTTGCTAGTCTTATCGTTTTGTTTCTATCCCTCAAAAAACAATCCAGTCTCCAACCAATATCTATTGGCTTGCTCCTATATATAATTTTATCATTTATAATTGCAAACTCCCAAGCCATAATTTTTTTATCCATTTTGATTTCTACAGAATTATTGCTTATTTCGTCAAACACAAATAAATCCAGAGTATAAAGTTTTCGACCTCTTTTCGTTAGTCCATAATAGATTTTCCCTTCCACATCAAGTTCCAAATTTAACTCATATTCTTTGCTTATTTTAAACAGTTCTTTTTGCTCTTTTGTCTTAATATTTATCTGAAACAGTCTTGTATATTTATAATCCGTAGATGTAAAATATAGTTTTTGTTTTTGAACAAAAGCATCCCGGACAGGATATTTTTCCGAAGCATTGTGGTATATGGATTCTGATAAGCTCGGGTTGTCTGGGTTTATAACGATCATTTCTTTCTTATCAGCATCATACAAAACAAGATTGCCATTTTCTTTTATTAATGAGAACCAACTATGCTTTATATTTATTTTTCCGACATTTCCTTCTCTATCAATATAAAAGATTTTATAATTGATATCCCTTTTATCGTTGCCACTAAAGTAAAGACGCTCCTTTTTAGAATTATAGTGGCAGGTGGAGAATGGGTTAATAAGTGGCAGATTTAATAGTTCTACCCATTCATTTAAATTACCCTCCTTAAATCTCAACACTTTATAAATTGGATATGTTTCTTCATTGCTTTTATATAATTCTGTCGCTAAAATTATATAAATGTCTCCTGTCTTTTCGTCATCGCAAATGTTGAATATTAAAATGCGAACGCCGGGTAAAGGTGAAACATAGGATTCATCCTTAAAATT
>JBFMBQ010000140.1:0-4259 GCA_040755115.1 bacterium | reverse complement strand
GGTCGCCCTGCCGCCGACAGCGCAACGGCTTGAGTGTGCCAAAATGTAGTGCCAAAACCAAAATGCGTCCAAAAAAACCCAGTAATATAGCCGTTTTTTAAAATGAACTGTAGAAGATGGGTTTAACTGTCGCATTATACGTTGAAATAGGCCGTTTCTTTTGTAAAGTTAAGATAAAGGAAAAAACGTACTATGCAATCACAAATAAGAGAATTATTATCGTGAAATATTCTCGAAAAAAGGAAATTATATCGTTGTTGATAAAGGATATTCCAAGTATAGAAATGCATGTTGGCAAAAATGGCTTTGGAACAATAGTTTTCGGGCACTTGTCTTTTCCTGAGACATGGTATGTAAATAAAGGATATGAACCTTTCATTAGCAAACATAGATTCTTCTATAGAGAAACACCAGCATTTTATGATATAGTAGATGCAGAAAAAGTGAATTCAATAATTAGTGGCGTTAGAAATAAGGAAATCACCGAAACCTGAACAATTAAAATTATAAAGGGGGAAATGGGGTCAGGTCTTGCGATTTGCGGGTTTGCTGAATAGCGATAAAAACTAAGATGATAAACAGTTTTAAAAAACGAGATTAAATTTATCTGCGAACTTTCTCTCTCCAAAACTACCTTTCTGGAAAAAGCGCCTGAATTGAAGTAAAATAAAATCGTGAAGAAACTGAAACTATACATTGATACCTCGGTCTGGAATTTCCTTATTTGCGGACGACGAGACGGAGAAAAAGAGGGGGTGCCGCAATTGTCAACGGTGAGTACCCCTTGACAAACACGGCAATTATGCTATCATATTGATAGCACATTTTAATTGGGGGGTATGCCGTGGCAGAAATTCTGGTTCGCAATTTGGATGATAATGTAGTTGATCGGTTAAAGAAAAGTGCAAAGAAGCGGGGATGTTCGCTCCAGGCGGAAGTGAAGATGATTCTGGAACTTGCGGCGAATGCGCCCCAGGCGGACATTGTAAGTGCGCGAAAACTCGTTCACAGGATCCGTCGACGATTCAAGGGACGCGATTTCCCGGATAGTGTAGAATTAATCCGCGAGGATCGCGACAGATGAGCGCACTTGTTGTTGATGCGAGCGTGGCTGCAAAATGGTTCACTGAAGAGGAACTTGCGGAAGAGGCTTTATCTATTCTTGATGAGCGACACCATCTGCACGCACCGGACTTTTTCCTTCTGGAGATGGATAACCTCATCTGCAAATGGATTCGCCACGGCATCATTAATGATTCCGAGGGCGTTGATATACGGAAGGCTATCAGGCGTGTACCCATACATCTACATTCATATTTGAATTTTCAAGATTCTGCATACCACATTGCTGTTCAAACTAATCAAAGTATGTACGATTGCCTTTATGTGGCGCTCGCGGTTTTCGTTGGTGGACAGATGGTAACAGCGGACCGCCGTCTGTTCAAAGGATTCGCTTCTGGACCTTTAGGAAAACATTTAGTATGGATTGAAGATGTAGGAAAACCTGAAAATAAATGACTATAAACACCTGAATGTTTCGTTTCACTTTTACTGTAATCGTAATTGTTCAATCACTGCCGCTTTCCATTAAATGTTGCCTGCGGAAATAAAAGAACGCCGCCCGGAGGAAAAATGGGGTCAGGTCTTGAACTGGGAATTGAGATGATTCATCCCCGCTGAAAAAAATATTTCACGCGAAGACGCAAAGGGCGCGAAGGAATTCGCGAACGGGTTTGGGGTCAGGCGTTGACAGGCTGTTGATAAAGGCTGTTTCATTGATCATTTTAGACAAAAGACCTTGGCAGAGTTGACATTTAACAACAACTTGTCAAAAAAATCTTCCAGAAGTGCTAAAATCGGCTTTAAAAATGCCTTAACAGGGCTGTTTTCGTGGTCTGGTCGGGCGGCACACACCGCCACGGCGGGCTTCGGGACACCCCTCTCCAGATACCTGATGAGTCTCTTTATGTTCTGCGCAGCAGCGGTGAGAAGAATTTGTTCCTTTACCGTGGCACGCCCTCTGAACTTCATACGCCTCATACCCATCAACTCTTTTGCCTCTCCGAACAACTCCTCTATCTTCTTACGACATCGCTGCGAAAGTTTGTACCCAACGGTCTTCTTTTCTTCTTTTGCCCGTTCAATGTATTCATGATAAATGTGGAAACTTACAGAACGCGCCCTGTCCCGGGTGCATTCCGATCTTGCCTGACAACACACACAATCTTTCATACTCGCACGATAAGTGACCTGCCTGTGGTTCTTCCCATGATACTTTAACTGTTTCCCTTGTGGACATGTGAAAAGGTCTTTCTCACTATCATAAGTGAATGCTTCTATCGGGTAAATCCCCTTGTCGTGTTCACTCCGTGTGTCATACACCGGAACATGTGGAACCACCCCCATTGAATATGTCTGGCGAATAAAACCACCGGCGGCATAACCCTTGTCGCCGCCGAGGGTCTCAACCTCAAGTCTGTATTTCCACTTCGCCCTGTCCAGACCCGCCAGCGCCTGCTCCATCTCCACTCCACGACCAGCCTCACCTGTTACCACTGCATCCAGTATCACACGACTTGAGTTATCCATCAGGTAACTAACCTGGTATGCCAACTTCGTGTCGCTGAAGTCGCTTTTCCTCGCTATGCGGGCATCAGGGTCGGTAGTTGACCTGTGGGTGCTGTTAGACATCTTCGTGCCCTTCTTCCTGAACCCCTCATCTTCTACTTCCTCTATAGGATTTTCTTCTTTTACCTTCCGCAGATATTCCCCAGGCTTCATCTCTACAACGACCTGCTCCATGCTGTTAAGCGATGCATTCGCCTCCACAAGTGTGCCGTCAGCAGTAACATGTTTCCCCCTCACCAAACCTGCCTCCATACACCGACGAACCACTTCATCAAAAACTTCCTCCCACAGCCCACTTTCCCTGAACCTCCCATGCCGATTCTTTGAAAAGGTACTGTGATCAGGTACCGCATCCTCCATGTTCAATCCCACAAACCACCGATACCCTATGTGCATCGCTACCTCTTCGCACAACCGCCTCTCAGAGGTTATCCCAAACAAATACCCAACAAGCAGCATCCGAACCATCACCTCAGGATCAACAGAAGGTCGCCCCGTGTGACTGTAAAGATGCCTCACCCGCTCCCTGATAAATGAAAAATCTATGTGCTTGTCTATAACTTTCAGTATGTGATCATCAGGCACGAGGTTTGCCATGTGAAAATAATGAAAGGTCGGCTCTCCCTTCTCCTTCTTTCCTATCATCGCTGTCTCCTGAAAAGGAATTTACACAACCTTAAATTTAGCAAATATGTTGCTTCATGTCAATATAATAAAGAAAAATTATCCCTCAGGAGTTTTTCAACAGCCTGTTGAATATGGAATAAAGAAGGCATTACCCTGTTGGTTAGAGGTTGCACCTTGAACCACAAGCGAAATCTGCGCCAAAAAAGATTTAAGATTCTGGGGACAGGGAAAAGGTTCGCCGAGCAAGGTTTTTCCCTTACCTAACTACCTACTATCTACTTACTACTCATAAAGCCTTCGCTGCTGCAAGCGACCTGTCCCAGTGTTCGTTAGCACCGGTTATATACATCTCGCGCGGTATCATCGGCTTGTCCAGTTCCGCGACGGTTTCATCGGACAGTTTCAGGTTTTTGACAATTTCCTTTCCCGCTTTGACGAGAAGTTTTTTATATCCATCTACAATCGGTTTCAGCATTTCATGGTCTATAGTAAGCAGATTCCCCTGGCTCCTGTATATCTCCGCAATGAGGTCCCCCTTCATATTCCTTGCGATTCGTCTGAACAAAAGCCGCAGCACCTGAAACTGCGACTGCTCCGGAAACCCGCAACTGGATATAACCATCATTTTCGGATACTCCCTGTCCCCCTTGATGTGGCGTGTTTCGCCGTTTCCATCGTCTTCAAAATGCGGGTCAACAATCGGTATAAGCCTGTCCATGAAAACCTTCGTCATGCCTGACACATTGTCCACATACAGCGGCGTCGCTATCGCCACGATGTCCGAAGCCATGTATGTGTCTATCAGTTCCCTCATGTCGTCTTTAATAACACACCTGCCGGGCGTCTTTATCCAGCAGTGCAGACATCCGCGGCAGTGTCTAATCTCTTTTTTTGCGAGCAGGATGTATTCTACCTGTGCGCCAGCCTCCTCCACCCCTTTGATGAAGAACTCCGCCATCACGCTGGTATTTCCTTTTTCCCCTTTCGGGCTGCCGTTGAATATC
>JBFMBQ010000139.1:0-4234 GCA_040755115.1 bacterium | reverse complement strand
CACTTATGATATTGTTATTAGAATTCAATAAACCTATCCCTGATGCGTTAAGAGTGTATTTTTGCAGAAAATTGCCATTACTGCCATCATATAAAACAATTCCGCCACCATATCCTTCAATATAGCAATTTTTTATCGTGATGAAACTACTATCGTAGTAAACGCTTATTCCTCTCGTTTGTGTCAATTCTCCCGGCCCAATTATCCTTGCGCCATTGCAATCAAGTGTGAAATCACTGCCTCTTAATTGTATTGCATAAGGCGGGTTAACAGTGCCCGGCAAATTGTAAGTACCCTGACAAAGCGTTGTGTCCTGTGTGTATATATCGCCATCCTGTGGAATCGTGCACGCTACAACTGTAACATCAACTTTATTGCCCGCAAGTCCGCAAACACCACCCGTTACTTCCGTTACCCCTGATCCAATGCCTGTTAAGGTTGTGTTGCTTCCCACAAGCGGATTAACTGTTCCCACAGAAGTATTGGAAGACACCCAATTGATTTTATCCGCTATCTCACCCAATGCGCTGGTTCCATCATCGTATCTCGCATCAACAACAGAAAAATCCACTGTTTCACCGGTTGAAATTGTAAGCGGACCTTCCGGAGAAATTGTGATTGAAGCGCGACCGCCATGTGCCGTTGCGGTTATCAAATCCTGAACCGCACCGTGAATTACGACCTGATTTGCACATTCAGTTATCATGTCGTTTGAATCAGGCGCGCCTGAAGGATTGCCAGCGCAGCCGTCAACCGTTTTCACCACTGCGTTATTCAACTGGTTCAAGATCGCTTTTACAGGCGAGCGGGATACAATCTTGTCGCGTACACCCGAAAGCATAATCAATAAATCCTGCTTTGATGTCGCCCCATTTTTGAATGCTGAAGGCACGAGTCCCTGAACCTGTGCGATCAGGCAATCAATCTGTGCGAGGAGTGAATCGTAGTTTATCGCGCTGGGCTTAACCATTGAACGGTTTTCCTGAACAGGCAAAACCGCATTATTCCTGTTTCCGCCACATCCAGACAGAAGAACGGATACGCATAAGAAGATAAACAGATTCACGAGAGTTCGGTTATTCAGTGAAGTCATATAAACCTCCTTTTTTGCATTCCGTAGATTCAGATTAGATCTTTTGTTTTAATTATACATTGATTATTCAGGAAGTCAATATGTTTATAAAAAAGCGTGAATAATTCAGGTTGATATTTTTCTTTTTTGTGCTATTATGAACTATAAACCACAAGGACACAAAGCCGTAATTTTTTTGTGTCTTTGTGTTTTAACAGCAAATGAATCTGCAAAAGCAAAAAGATATAATGCGGAAGATTTCTCCAAGAGTTCACCTTTTCCTGATAACTATAATTCTAATTTGCATCATAACAATGACTTATCTTTTCCAATGGGAACATGGTTTACTCCCTAATATAACCAAGCCTTTCAGCAGTTACATTAACATACAGCAGATGGTGTCTTTTGAAGGATTCACAGGCTACTATCGGGGCAAATTGATTCATATAGAAACTTGGCCTTATTTAGGTTTTGCGCGAATGTTCAATGGTGGAAGTATTGAACTTGCAAAGAAGAATGTGTATTTTAACCGTCAAGGATACCCTTTTCTTTTTTCTCTGCTTCCGCCGTTATGGAACGAGTTTGCGAGGGCATTAATGCTTAACGCAATTCTATGGTTCGCTGCCTGCATCTGCCTGATAATGATAGCACGGCAGTTTTTTACATCTGATTCTTTGGGCTTCCTCGCTGCGATTCTTCTTGCGACAGATTTTGCATTCGCCGCAATGGCGGGGGATGTATCTCCACATCTCTTTGCAGTCTGTTGGTTTTTTATGGGAGTATATCTGGCAACAAAGTCAAATTTTTCCACCGGAAAACCAAGTTGGAGAAATGTTCTTGCTTTCGCCCTATGGGCAGCAGGCGGAGGATTAGGATACGAAATCCACCTTATGATTGCGGCATTCGGAATTGTCCTCTCATTTCCACGACTATCAATAGTTAAAATCGTTGCCCTTATCCTGATAGCCATTACACCCGCGATGGCGGTTTCCTTTGCCGTTCAATTCCTCGGTGGAGAAAATATAAAAATAGAAATGATAAAATCAATGTTACACAAATGGCTCAGTGCATATCAAACAAATCCCTTGCAAGGGGTTTTGTGGGATATAAAACTATTCATTGGACAGATTACGACTATCAACCCATTGCTTCTTGTGCTTGCCTTGACAGGATTTCCTTCAATCCCAAGGGAAATGAAAAAGGTACTTTGCTCTACCTTCATTGTAGTTTTTATATTTTCTTTCATCTTTAGCCACTATGTGGGTCCAGCAGGATGCACCTCGGCAGGTTTCATACCAGTGTTATGCCTTGCCTCTGCACAGGGATTGCGGACAATTGCGCACCGGCTGTCGGGAATAATAACATCAAAATCCGTAAGAAGATTTTTATATGCCTCAATACTGTTAATTTTCATATCCTGCAACATCGGCATGACAATGACAGTGCGCTTCACTAAATTTCCAGGATTTCTGTGGGCATTTACCTGGGGAGGACCACCATACAGACCGATTCATATTTACTGGGATCGGCTGCCTGAAATTGAAAAACTATAACAATGAAAAAATTTTATTATAAAAAATACGCTTTTATTCTGATTACACTTATTTTAACTGGACTGATCATACACGCGATCACGGGCAAGTTATTGATTATCGCGCGCGGTGTGCCGACCGCCTGCATACTATTTACGGCGATTGCCCTGTTCATAGATCAGGTTGCAGGTAAAAGTGCGGCGAAAAATTCGCTTCTGTTACTGATAGTTCTGTGGCTTATAAGTCCCTTTTATTTCCCGTATCTGCCTGAGGAAGAATTCAAGCCGATGAGAAATTTCAGCGTTTATTGCGAAGACAAAGAAGCACATCACGAGATTGTAATACGAAAGAAAAAACACCTTGAACTTGTGCAAGCGGTAAAGGAAGGAAAACTCCATGCAAAAGTGTATGTGCAGAAAGTTAAATGGGGACCACAGGAGAATCAAATTAAGGTTAACGGCATTACACTCGCCCCGGAGAAGTATGCCGCATCGGAATTACCTTCCAATGCTTTCAGGATTGACAATGGTATCGCCCGGCTGTCCTTTCGGATAAAAAACCCCAGAGGACAATTCATATACCGCCCCATCCCGCCGGGCAGTGATGTGCGCTCCTATTGCATAAATAATGGTAAAATCACACTTATGCAGAATGTGAGACTTATGGTAGAGTTGAGGTTCTACGACGGGAAAAACAGAATACTCTACAGCCTTTATTAACTCTGATCTGGCGCTGGCAAAGAAAGAATCAACAATATTACTGAACTTGTGCAATCTTGTTATGCGACATTGATTCAACACTGAAAGAGGGAATTTGTTTCGGAGTGCGACATCACGATGTCGCTTTCATTTACGGCGACATGTCGCCGTGTAACAAAACGGTGTCGTGCCACCGCACTCCAAATTTACGGCGCATTATTATCAAATTTGCACAAGTCCAAAATATTATAGTAATTAAACGATAAAATTATCTATAATTTATATTAAGGAATTCATATATGGTTAATAGAGGTACACAGTAAATGGCTGTATATTCAAGAAGGATAAAGAGTAAACAAAGAGGCAACGAACTTCGCATACTTTACATCCTGCCGGTTTCCATTGTTTTTGCGCTTTCGGTTGGAACCCTGTTTAATTATCTCGCAATAAGTAGATCAATCTTTGTTCTTGTCTTCGCAGCATTGACCTTCCTGTTTTTCTACCGCCCCATCTGGGGAATCGTTGCCCTTTTCGTCCTGACGCTTCTCAGTTTCTCAATCTCAGAACGGGGATTCCAGTTGCTCACGATGAACCGTTTCATCGGTATGATCCTTGTAATGGCGCTGCTCGCAATTACAGCACAGAGCAAAAAATTCCAGTTCCGAGCAGTCAGCATCCAGACTTATCTGCTTGGCGCTTATCTCCTTACTGCAATGCTGAGTCTGATCCTTTCAAGAACAGGTATGACTCCAGTAGGTATGGCAAGTGTTCGGCAATTGATCATCTCATACAGTCTGTATTTTCTTGTCATAAATGTTATCAAGAGGCGTGAAGAATTAACGATTATCGCCTGCACGATCATATCCTGTAGTTTTCTGTCAATATTATATTCATTCATTGTCCCCCCGCCGGAGGGTGAAATAAGAGTATCA
>JBFMBQ010000138.1:0-3413 GCA_040755115.1 bacterium | reverse complement strand
AGATGACACTTCAGATGGGCATTGAGCGTATATTAAGGGAAAAAATACCGGAAGTTAAAGCGGTTGAGGCGGTATAGGCAAATTCACAGGGCTTCAGGCTTCAGGCCACAGACTTCAGATTTGAAGTTGAAGATTAGAAGAATGAGGGCTGTGGTCTGAAGTTTGTTGTTTCCAATGCAATTCCACGGCTACGAACTTGACAAGTTTCAGGATGAGGCGATCCGCGCCGTTGAGGAGAAGCAACTAACCTGCATATTGATTGCTGTAGCCATATTGTGTATAATATCGTAGTAAATATTATTGCAAAATATGGTACCCGGAGGTCTATGATGAAATTCATTCCAGTGCGTGAATTGAGAAATAACACCGGTAAAGTATGGGAGACACTCCGTACGGAACGCGAACTCGTCCTTACCGCAAACGGTCAGCCAATCGCCCTGATGACACCTGTAACAGGAGAAAATTTAGAGAACCAGATCAAGGCAATGCGTCGGGCAAAAGCATCTCTTATATTGGAACACCTCAGGCACAGCGCCCAGAAAAACGGTTTGGACAAAATGCCTATGAGCGAAATTGAAAAAATAATCGGCGAAGTGAGGCGCGAACGACGCAAGGCGGGCAGTAAAACTAAATTGAACCGCGGCAAATCGTGAAAATTGTTTTAGATACCAATGTGCTCGTTTCCGCCTTCTTGTCTCCCCGCGGAGCGCCCGCTCAGATTTTAGGGCTTATTCTGGAAGGATATATTACCTTGTGTGTTGAACCGAGGATCGTCCACGAGTATAAAGAAGTTCTTACTCGCCCGCAGTGGCATTTCACTGAAGAAGATATATCTGGTGTGCTTGATGTCCTGCTTGACAACGCTATCACCATTAACGCTCCACCCCTGAATATAGAACTACCCGACCCTGATGATCTGGTGTTTGTGGAAACCGCCGCGGCAACACAGGCAGATGCTATTGTTACTGGAAATAGGCGTCATTTCCCAAAGAGAACAACAGGAAAAATTCCTGTTCTTTCACCGAGCGAATTTTTAGAGGCTGTGCGTAAAAAAGCATATCCTGGTAATTGATATTTCCTGACGCCGCACCAACTTAAATGCAATTCCACGGCTACGAACTTGACAAGTTTCAGGATGAGGCGATCTGCGCCGTAGAAGAGGGGCGGTCTGTCATTGTAGCGGCGCCCACCGGCGCAGGCAAAACGGTGATCGCCGAATACGCAATTGAGAAACATCTGGATGAAGGCAGCCGCGTTATCTATACGGCGCCAATCAAGGCGTTGAGCAACCAGAAGTTTCGCGATTTCAGCCGCGCACACCCCGGCGAGATTGGCATAATGACCGGTGATGTAATTATCAACCCTGAGGCGCCTGTGCTGATTATGACGACCGAGATTTTCCGCAACATCATCTTTGATGATGGCGGCAGGCGTTTGAAAGATACGAGGTATGTGATATTTGATGAAATTCATTATATGGACGATGTTGAACGGGGCACAGTGTGGGAAGAATGTATCATCTTTGCGCCGCAGCACATTTCCTTCATCTGTCTCAGCGCAACCATACCGAACATTGAAGAATTCAGCCGCTGGGTCTCGTGGGTGCGGGGGATGGAAGTAGCAACAATCACCGAAGGGCATCGTCCTGTGCCGCTGGAGGTGCATATCTATGTCCCAGAACATGGCTTCAAGCCTATAAGTTTTCTTGAGGAAATACAGGAGCCGAGGTCAAAGGGCACTCGCCGCAGGGTGCGCATTGACAATGAGAATCTAATCCGCCATCTCCACAATAACGATCAACTGCCCTGCCTCTACTTTGTCTTCAGCCGCGGCGGCTGCCGCGAATACGCACTCCGCTTCGCCGACCTGAAACTACTGACAACCGCCGAACACAAAAAAGTCAAATCGCTCTTTGATCACCTGTGTTCACAGTTTAATATTGAAAACAACCCTAACACAGTAACCATGCGCCGCCTCATTTCTTCAGGCGTTGCATACCACCATGCAGGGATTATGCCGGCGCTGAAGGAAATTATTGAGCGGCTCTACACGCTCGGATTAATCAAACTCCTCTTCACAACCGAGACCTTCGCTGTCGGCATCAATATGCCGGCACGATCCGTCGTATTTGACAATTTAATGAAACATGATGGTGTAACCTACCGTGCGCTTACAGCCCGTGAATTCAACCAGATGGCAGGCCGCGCCGGCCGCCGCGGCATTGACCCTGTCGGCTACGCCTACGCCATTGTCGTTCCCGGCGATTTCAACTTTGAAGGCATAAAACATACTCTGTCAAATCACCTTGAAAGCATTGAGAGCCAGTTCCGCCTTTCATACAGCAGCATCCTTAACCTTTATGGCACCTACCGCAGCCGCATTTTTGAGGTCTGTGAAAAAAGTTTCATAAATTTCACTGCCATGACTCAGGTAAACACTATGGAATCGCGGATTCACGAACTTGAAACAGAGATCAGCAAACTTCGCTCAACCCATTGCTACCAGGGCACTTTTGAACAGATGGAAGAATACATCCACAAAAAACGCCATTACAACAAACTGCGATACCGAGCCGGTAAAGGACTTCATCATAGACAAAGAAAACACAAAAGGGATGATAAGACAGAACAACTGTGGGAAGAACTCAACAGTATCGCCTGCCACCACTGCAAACGCAAAAGGATATGCCGCTCTACGGCAGAAATAATTGAAAAACAAGATAAGGAAATTCAAAGGCTTAAAAAGCACATTATTGAAGCGCAGGAATTCTTAAAAAACACCCTGGAGCGCAAATTATCCCTCCTGCGAAAAATGGGCTATATCAACGATGATGGTCTCCTTCCGCGCGGGAAAACCGCCTCGCAAATCTTCGGCTACGAACTGCAATTCACGGAGTTATATTATGACGGTTTCTTTGAAAACTTATCGGAGGAGGCTACAAACCTCGTTACCAACGCCATAATCCACGAATCGCGCCGCACGACAACCTACCGCCGCATTGAAGAAAAACAACTGCGCCGCATCCTTGCGCGCGCTGCCCGCACTATTGAAAATTTAAGGGAAATGGAGGAAACCGAAGGCGGCAGGGTTACAATCAAACCTCTAAACAACGCCCTCGCACGCGCCCTGCTTGACTGGTGCAGAGGGTGCAAATTTGAAGAATTGAAGTCGTCCTCTACAGAAGATGATGGTGATATAATCCGTTCCTTTCGGCTGACGGTGGACTTTCTGCGACAGATGCGCCGTGCTATTCCCGAACCCGTATTTCAGGAAAAACTCAAACGCTGCATAGACCTCATCTATCACGATGTTGTTGATGCTGAGGCACAATTGAGGATTGAGTTGTGATAAAAAAGCAATATAATATCCATAGATTTCGCAGATTTACACAGTTTTTTAAAGCATAAGGTGCA
>JBFMBQ010000137.1:0-2239 GCA_040755115.1 bacterium | reverse complement strand
GGGGGCGCAAGATTCATCATACTTGATAACTGCTCGGCTGAATATCAGTTGACGGATGAGCAGATGAAATGGCTTGAGGATGCGCTGAAGACGGACTTGATTAAGTTTGTGTTTATGCATGCGCCGCCGAGCACGCATTTATGGACTGACGGCTTCGGCAAAAACTCCGAAAATTTTATGGAACTTGTGGAAAAATACGAGGTGAAAAAGGTATATTTCGGGCACGACCACGCTTATGACAAACTGCGGCGCGGCAAGACCGATTATATTATGACCGGCTGCGGCGGCGCAGAACCCAATCCGATTGCCAGATACTACGATCGCTTTTCCGGCGGATATTATCACATGATTCTGGTTGAAATAAAGGACGGCAAAGTGATGGATGTGCTCGTCGCACCCGACACATCGGACATAATTTCGTTCCCATCGCCGGACGGCGCACAACTTGAGTTTCCATTCGGCAGTTACAGGCATTTCAACACACCTGTTGTTGAATCCGCAGGCATTGTCGGCGGTTCGTGGAAGGCGAATGCGCCGACAGGGATCGCCGTTACAGCCTACAGCGATCCTGCTGCGATGGAGGCGGGACTGGTGGAAGTAACGGTAGAATGCACAGACACATCAGGGAAGCGATACGGTCCTGTAAGTTTGAAATCAGAACCTTTTGACGAAAGAAAATGGTCAGGCGAGATGCCCCCGATTGCCGGCGCGCCTGTTTTGTGCTCGCTGCGCGCCGAAGATGTTCTGGGGAGTTCAATCCTTTATCTGACGCCCATAAAAACCGCATCGCCCGGCGCGCCGCCCGCCGCCGATTCAAAAGGCACAGGATTAAGTTCCATCCCTTATAATACTGTTTCCACCGACATCAATGATGCCCCCGTCAAACTGCCCGGCACGCTTGACCTTCTGAATTTTTCAATGGCTTATGACGAGGGACATTTCTATTTCCTCGTTGAAACCGAAGAAGGTTTCAGCGGCGGCGACAGAAAAGAAGGAACGCTCAACACTTATCTCGTCGGATTTCTTGATGAAAAACTCAAACTGGAAGCAGACCCGAGAAAAATGCTGAAAGCGATTCCAATACTGATCTACGCGCCGCTTGCGCCTACGATGGGGTTTCCAAAATGCGGTTTTTATAACTTCGGTGATTACAAAAAGGGGAATATAGAGGCGAACCCCAAGGGCGTTGTGTGCAGGGAAGAGGGCAAAAAACTTTATCTGAGTGTAGATAGAAACCTGCCGCAGTTGAAAGGGCTTGAAGGGATAAAATTCATTGTTGCCAGCGGGCAACTGTTGTTGCGCGAAAAACTTGATGTAAAGATCGGCGACGCAACGAATGTAACGAATGTAAAGTTGTCTGCTTCGGGGATATTCAAATAGACAAGATGCACAGGATTAACAGGAATAATTCTTTGCGGAATAACAATTGCCGAAAGTTGTAAGGTTCTTAAAATTAACTTCGCTGTTGTTTCTTTCGTTCGCTCTGTTCCTCGTCTCCCTGTTTTTTTATCTGTCGCTCTCTGAAGAAAAACCCGCTTTCAATACCGCAGAAGCGGAAAAAATCTCTTTTTCACCGCTTGAGAGGATCGTCCCAGGCGACAGAATCCCCGCGGGCTTGAAAATATTCAGATCAAACAACAACCTTGATCTGGTCAGATATAAGGGACGCTATTATCTCGCATTCCGCACAGCCCCGACGCATTTCGCCTCAAGCAAAACGATAATTTATGTCCTCAGTTCAACCGATTACAAAAAATGGGAATATGAGACCGAATATAACCTGAACAGCGATTTGAGAGAGCCGAGATTCCTGATATTTAAGAACAGATTGTTTCTCTATTTCTTTCAAGGCGGGAGCAATCCATTAAGTTTTGCGCCAGAGCATATCTTTGCAACGGAGCGCATCTCAAAATCAAACTGGGAAAAACCGAAACCAATCTACAAGCCCGGCTTTGTTGTATGGAGGGCGAAGGAATATAACGGCAGGGCGTATATGAGCGTCTATTACGGGGTTGGATTATATTCAAATGAAAAACAACCCGGTCATTTGCAGTTACTGGTGTCTGATGACGGATACAATTATGAATTGATCAACAACAGGGAGGTATCTAACGAGGCGAGCACCGAAGAGGGCGAGTTTGAATTTGATGAGAACGGAAACTTATACGCAACCGTCCGATTGGAAATGAAAGGCGGAAAAGTCTGCGCCGCGTTGAAGGACGATATAACAGAATGGAGA
>JBFMBQ010000136.1:0-2390 GCA_040755115.1 bacterium | reverse complement strand
ACTGATATTTCCATATATTTGATCTTGCCGCGCAACCCCGTCAGTGTTATGTTGCGTTCAATCAGTTCAAAAATCGTTTTCAATTCTACAATGAGGGCTGGCTTATTCAGGTTTGAAGAGTTGAAAGCGATTCGGATCGTCTCAGGCTTGCTTAAATCCATCGCTTCCAACCGTATGCCCGCTGCTTTAAGGTCTGCCTTAAGCGACCTTGCAAGTTTTTCCTCTGCCGTTTCTAAAGGTTTCCTCTCCGTTTTCTTTTTCTCCGTAACCTTTTTAACTTCCTTCTTATCCACAGCCTTTTTGACTTCCGTCTGTTCGGCGGCTTTTTTAACCGGCTTCTTCTCTGCAACTTTTTTAACTTTCTTCTTCTCTGTTGCTTTTTGGCTGGGTATCTCCTCCGGTTTTTTCAGTGGTTTCTCTTTTACTTCCGCTTTTCTAAGAAATCTGTCTTTAAGGCTTGAAAATCCTGATAACACAGAACCAGTCTTATCCTTGATCCCCTGCACACCAGACAACGATGCCTTCACCGTGTCAAGCATTGATGAGGGCAAACTCGCTGCCTTTTCAATGTAGGATTTGGTTTCAGTTACTTCAGGTGTTGGATGGGATGCTGTGTCAGGTATTTTCGCTGAGAGTGTAAGAGAAGGGACTTCTGCGAAAGGGCTGCCACTGAGTTTCTCGTATGCTTTCTTGTATCTTGCGAATTTGTGTTCTGTCTCACTGTTGATAGAACATTCGCCCCGCCAGGAACTCGCTGCGTGAAGCGCCCGGTTTACTTCCCCAAATTCCCTCTTGTAGAACAGCGGTCGCGCACTTTCAAGGACAGTGCTCAGGATTACACTTCTCGTCTCACAATCAACATTTACACCTTGTTCTGATATAAAGTGTGTCAGCCGCTCGGAATCAAGTGGATTTTCAAGAGCCGCCGATGTGAGTAAATCCGGCACTTTAACCTGCGCGGCACGGAAAAGCGAGGGATCATCTTTCAAAATGTATAGTGAAACCCTGACCTTTTCCAGACCTTCATCAACCTTGCCAGCCATCAGTAATGTTCTGGCATCGTTATATATCTGCCCGGAGGTATATAATTTATAATATCTGGGGAAAACATATACAGCGATTGTGGCGAGGGCGATTGCTGCCACGAGTGAAAAAATAAATTTTTTCAAGTTTTCACCTCAATGTTTCAATGCAGTCAGTGGCAGTGTCATTTAGTGATAAAATTATAGCACCGTTGCCAAAAAACAAAATAGGGGTAATGATAAAAAATCAACAAAAATTTTCCAAATCAATACAGCACAAACAAGGATAATAGCGCACAATAAAGCATAATTACCATGTTTTGCTATGAATTATAAAATCCGCACCGCATATTTGATTATTTCTCTGAAAACATTAACCTTAAATGAACGTTCCGGAACGCTGGGAACTGCCTCAAGCAGTGTCTCAAACCACCTCTCGGGCATCCTGCTGCGCATTATTCCCTCAAGATTATAGATTGCCACATCGTCTATGAGAGCCGCTTTCACTGCCTCAAAGTCGGGCAGCAGATCATCGGGCGACTCATAATACGGCTCATTTTCCAATTTGCCGGTGTATGTAACACCGAGTGAAACCGCCGCTCTATCCCATAAAATCCTCTTCGCATCGCTGCAAACTGTGTAAAGATACCAGCGGGCATCCGCAGGGGTTACTCCCATCCGCTTCATATACCCTGTTATCATGGAAGTATAAACCATAAAATTTATCACATCCCACTGCACGGTGGTTACGGGAGATTCAAGCACATTCTGCACACCGGTCGTGCCGCGAACTATGTCTTCAATGACAGGGGGAATTACGGGAACGAGGGTTCTGCTGCCGCAACTGTGGATAAACTCCTGAAGTTGTTCAAACTTGCGGCTGGCATCGTAAAAGCGCGGGCGGTCTATGTTTTCCACAAAAATACGAACAAGTTCAAGGACTTTTGCCGCGCCCGCCTTTTTTATTCGTTCAAGTTGATAATACGGCGGCTCAAGGTCAACCGCAATCCATGGGATATGAAATTTTTCCTTGCCTGCCCAATCATATATCCTGTGAACAGCATAAGAAAATTCATCTGCATTACGCTCGCTGATCCAGTAGCCTGACTCATCGGGCAGCAGCACCCAGAGGGCGACCTCAATGCCTTTATCCTGATAAACTTTCATCATCTTCGCAAATTCCACGCCTGCGCTCCCGGGCGGAAAGGCAATCGCAAGGCAGACATCATATCTTTTTAGAAGTTTCATCACTTTACTGCTCATCGCCTCTTTCGGCGTGAAATATTCCGCCCAGACTCTTATTTTCATATTGGTTTTTTTGGCACTAATGCGTTTTTTCTGCGTAGTTTGTGTATCCGGCGCGGTACG
>JBFMBQ010000135.1:0-3815 GCA_040755115.1 bacterium | reverse complement strand
GGGAACGCGTAAGAACCGGTGATATACCAGTCCTTCGCTTTGTTTGTCGTTAATCCGGTTATGGTATCCGGCTTGTATTTTAACTCACCATACTCAGAGGACAGGCGGAAACCGGCATACTTGTAGTCAAAGGTAAACCCGAATACCTTGATGTCGGAATTGCCCACTGTAGCGGGTGGTCCTGTTGTCTCATCATCCAGGTAGTAACCCTCAAAATAAACTGTCTCAACGGGCTTAACACCGAGCGCAAGTAGAACCGCCTTGCGGTCGTTTGAATCGTTCTTTGCACCGGTTATATATCCATTGATATCAACCGTTCCAGCCGCCGGTTCCATACCGAAACTCTGCAATATTGCAAAACTCCAGTTGAAGATCTCGCTGGTCTTGCCAGTCAGAACGACACCGCGGTCTCGTCCCGGATGAATGTTGCCAACCATCTGGGAATAATTGATTGTCGGCTGGGAATACTCGTCTGTGGTGTTTTCAAGTCCGATACCCACCGGCATCTGCCCGATAAGAAGATCTATTTCATCGGTTAACGATATGTCAACATACATATCCACTACCCTGCTTATTGAACCTGATACAAGAGCAGATTCAGCGCTCGTTCCACCACGCCCGCCCAGACCTGCTGTCAATGGAGAAAGATTATTGGTAAACTCAAATGACGCCTTGGCTGTTACCTTCTCATGCGGTTCAGCGGACACACCGACACGCAGTCTGTTGATATCAAGCGTGCTGCCGGTTGAAACAGTATCGGACTGATCAGCAACATAGATCAACTGACCGAGCACTGTCGGGTTAGCAGTGATCTCCATCGCATTCACAATAACGGCAAAAAACATCAGGAATACCAGCCCTGATAAAACTGCAAAAGTCTTTTTCATCATAGCCTCCTTGGAATACTTTGTTTGAGGGAAAGTTTCTTATCAGTAAGTTTCCCTTGTTGCCTTACCAATTTGCTCCTTTCCCGAACTTCTGCCTATCTGCCTTCGGCAAATCCAAGGATTTCACCTCCTTCCCTGCCTGGCAGTCATCAAGCAGAAATACCTTTCATTTCTAAATGAATAAATTCCCGATGTTTTTTAATTTACAAACAGTTGAAAATGACGGAATCAGGCTTGATACTATTTGTTATTTAGAATATAATCAAAAATTTCATTTATTATTAACTATTATTCTCGCATTTTATGCGATAATCTAAAATATATTTAGATAATAAGAAATATTATGCTGTATTAATATCTAAATTATCATAATTGTAAATTATAGCGAATAATTTTGCAACATGCCAGAATTTCCAGAAAATCTATATAAAACACACAAATTACTGTCTGTGTGGGCATTAGAAATTTAATTAATGACTATATGTGAATATATTTATTTGTGTGAGTTCGTGCAATTCGTGGATATATTTTTTGTCGTTATCGTCTTAACCTCTTATAATTTATTCTGTCAAATTATATAAAACTTAACAGGGGAGTGAAAAACTATGATTAAAAAATCAGCCTTTTTCGTTCCATTGCTGTTTATTGCCCTCGCCCACTTCTCTTATGCCGACTTTCCAGAAATAACACCTGAAATGACCAAATTGCAAGAACTGCACCGCGATATCTCGCTCCTTAACCTCATAAATGGTTTATACCTTACAGACGAGCAGACCGAATCCCTCCTTGATACCCTCTATGATGTAAAAACTTTGAGGGAAAAATATTTAAAAAGGCTTGCAGACCTGATGCCCGAACTGGAAGAGGCATACACTGCGCTTAAAGATGACCTTATTGATGATGATCTCATAGAAGAAGAAACTGAACAGAATGCGGCAGAAATACATCACGAGGAAATACAATTGCGTGATGCCTACATGAAGGAATTATCGCGCTTTGAAAAAGAAGCAAAAAATATCCTCACCGAAAAACAGTTGCAACTGCTTGAAGATTTCAAGCCCTGCCTCCTGCCGCCAAAGGGACCTAACCGGTCGCGGATCGGTCAGATCGGGAACACATCTCCTCATGAAAATGTACTCAATATGCTGCGCAAGGCGCCAGAACACAGGTTCGGCGACGCCGCAGCAAGAGCGGTTGAAGAATATATAGGAAGATATGAGCGTTTTAATAAAGAACTGACCTACTCCGAAAAGCATGACATGCGCCTGCGCCTGATGGAAATGGCTTACCGCATTAGATTTCTGTCTGAGCCCGAATTTGAGTCACAGAAAGCAACCATCATTGAAGAACTTGAGGCGCCGTTCAAAAAAGAGTTAGAACATCAGGAACCGAAAAAGCCGCATAAAAAAGACGAGCCGGGGAAACTGGCAGACTTTCTTCTTGATACTCGGCTGATACCGCTTCTTGAGAAAAAACTTGAATACAGCGAATTAGCATCAGAATAAAATATTATCACTGAAGCGCGGAAATTCAGAAACACGGAGAGATGTGAGATGTAAGATGTGAAATGAAAGATAAAGAAGGTCGTCTCACATCTCACTTCTTTCATCTCACTTTTCCCTTTCCGTGCTTCCATAATTCCCTGTCCCCGTGATTTGTTTTTATCACTTTAATTATTGCCTTCGCTATACTTGGAATCCAAAATTGACATAAATAAAAGGGTTAATACAATAAATATTGGTAGTTAAGCGCCAGTAGCTCAGGTGGACAGAGCAGCGGACTTCTAATCCGCAGGCCACAGGTTCGAGTCCTGTCTGGCGCGAAAAAATTAAACAGACAAGATTAACAGGATTCACAAGATTATCTCCACACATAACTAAAAAATGCAGCGGCTTCAGAAGATATTAGCGGAGGCGGGTTTTGGTGCAAGGCGAAAGTGCGAGTTGATCATCGCCGCGGGCCGCGTGAAGGTAAACGGCACTCTAATCACCGAAGAGGGGACAAAGGTTGACCCGCAGAAGGATGTCATTGAAGTTGACGGCACGGCGATCCATGCACAGCGCAAAGTTTATATAATGTTGAATAAACCTCCCGGCTGCATCACGACCGTGAACGACCCTCAAGGCAGAAAAACGGTTATGGAATACATAAGCGACATCCCGGAGCGCGTTTTTCCCGTCGGCAGGCTTGACAAAGATACGGAAGGTTTACTGCTTTTTACTAACGACGGCGAGTTCGCCAACCGCATCACGCACCCTAATTCCAAGGTGTATAAAACTTATGAGACATGGATAACAGGCGTTCCTTCCAAGGAACAACTGGAACGGTTAAGAAGAGGCGTGCCGCTTGGTGATGCAATTTCATCACAAGCGCAGGTGAGACTGGTGAAGGCGGGGGAAGTTGAAATTACCCGTAAGGGCAGGTTGCAATCAAACAAAAACTATGGAACACGCCCAAACAAGTTTGGGGGTGGCACACTGCATGGTTCGCTTGTGGAGATTCGCATCTTAGAGGGGCGCAAGCGGCAGGTAAAAAGAATGATAAAGGCTATCGGCTTCTGCGTGATCTCTCTGAAAAGGACAAGTGTAGGCGGACTGGGGATTGAAGGGCTTTCCGAGGGGAAATACAAGTATCTGAATCAAAAAGACATAGAGTTAATTTTTCAGGTTCACGCAAAGGGCGCAGAGAAGGCGCAAAGTTCGCAAAGAAATATTGATGATTATGTTATTTGCGATTGAAGTTTATCAGAGTAATGTGAACTGTTATTGTTCTTGAAATCGTTCTCTTGAAAATTTTCCGAGTATGCCGTTGATGAAACGGCTTGAGTGTTCGGTGCCGTATTTTTTTGCGATGCGCACCGCCTCGCTGATCGCCACATTTAACGGCACGCTGTCCATATAAAGAATCTCCGCAAGCGCAAGCCGCAGT
>JBFMBQ010000134.1:0-3979 GCA_040755115.1 bacterium | reverse complement strand
ACAGAAATTAAGAATGATGACGGGGTGTTGAAAAAGATATGGAACCACAGATGAACACGGATGAACACAGATTATTTCTGCGATTTTACACGAATTTCTTTGCGCCTTTGCGTCTTTGCGAGAAATATTTAGTGTTTCTTCACCATGAGAAACTGAAACCCCGTATAAACACCAGATCGTCCCTGCCAGCATTATTGTTACTTTTCAGCCTGTTTCTGTCCAGCATCTGTCTGCCTGAAAACACAGATACAAAAAACTTGCAGCATTATTGGACGGAAACTCTCGCATTCTACGATTTCACGACCGGCCGACACGGTTGGCGTGGAAACGGCTACCTGCGAAAACCCACGATTACAAAGGACGGTCTGTATCTTACAAGCATCGGCGTAAACCCATGGATGGAAAGTCAACCAACCGATTTTCCGCCCAACAAAGAAGTAATGATAACGATACGAATGAAAACAGACGGCGACAACCGCGCAAAACTTTGGTATGGCAGAGAGATCATGGAAAAACAGGTGATGCGTTTCAATACTTTGCCAGATGGCAACTGGCACGAATACTCGCTTCAACTGCCCCCCCTCGGACCAACCGCCCGCCTCCGCCTCGCCCCCTTCAGCGGCGAAGGACATATTACCATCGCCTGGATACGCATAACAAACGCCTCCCCCATCTATCCCGAATCCTTCATAAAACCAGTGAAACCACAGAAAGGCGCCAGCGCCCCCTTCACAATCTCCTCCGGCGCACTCCATTTCATCCACTTCGCCCAGTCCTTTGACGGCTTCATCCTTAATGTCGGCGATTCCGAATTTGCTCCATCTTATGAGAACGGTCTTATCGGCTATGTGAATGAAAAAGGCATAGTCTCGTGGCTTGAAATAAATAAAGCAAAATTGGACATACAGAAAACCGATAAGATGCTTTCCATAACAGGCACGCTCAAGGACAACGACGGCGTAACATGGACTCTGAGCCGCACCATCAGGCAAGGCGCACTTCCAGACACACTTGAAATAAAACACTCAATCGCCGTCAGCCGCGAACGCAAGGTAATACATATCCCCTATCTGACGCTCCTGCCGGGACTCGGAACATTCGGCGAAAAAAAACATCAGTCGCTCTTCGCCGGACTGGAATACCTTGAAGACGAACCGAGCAGCAGCGAGGCGGATATAAGGGGCGTCGCCCATGACCGCCGCGTGCCCGACCCTGTGAAAATAACCTTCCCGCTTATGGCGCTTGCGCACAGCGGTAAATTCCTCGCAGTAATATGGGAACCGTCCGAACGCACAGCGGCGATATTTGACTCTCCAGACCGCTTATTTCACTCTAACGCGCACCTGATGGCATTGTGGGCGCCGGCCGTCGGAAATTTGCGCCGAGAAAATGCCCCTTATGCCTTCGGCGCTTTTATCCTCAACGCCGATAAACCAGTTGAAACACAGGCAACGCTCATCGGCGGCACGGGCGACACAGTCGTGCCTGCAATACAAAAATATATAACGCTTAAAGGCTTGCCATCGGTGCCGGAATTCAGCGGCGGCTTTGACGGCGCTGTCTCGCTGCTCGCCGGCGGCTGGCTTGATTCTAATCTCCACGGCGATGGCTTATGGCGGCACGCACTCGGGGGTAATAACTTTCCTCTTGTTCGCGCAGCGGATGCGCCCGCCCTTATGCTCTACCTCGCAAACCACGCTGCCGATGCCGCACTCGCCGAACGCCTGCGCAGCGGCGCACGCCACGGTCTGGAACGACTCCGCGAAACCAACCCCGACAGCGGGCAGGCTTATGACCCCAATTTCACCAGCGGCGTCAGCCATGTCCGCTTCCACACACCGCCGTTGCTTTTCGGCAATGTGTCTGAATATGTTGATCAAGTGCTCAACCACGCACGACATATCGCCTCCGCAAACTTCAACGCCGGCGGCATACGGCACTACCGCCCATCACACGACAGACCCGATTATTCCACCACCCACTCCGCCGACCACGCCAACGGACTGGCGGCAGCCGACCTCTTCTATATCCTTCAGGCGGCTGCGCTCTCTGGAGACGATGAACTCCTGAAAACTGCGCTCCGCCTGCTTGACCTGCAAACCGAACTTTATGCAAACACCGTCCCACGCGGAGCGCAGACCTGGGAGATACCACTCCACACCCCAGACATCCTCGCCTCGGCTTACCTCGTGAAAATTTATACACTTGGCTATGCGCTGACAGGGCGGGAAAACTACCTTGAACAAGCGCGATACTGGGCATGGACAGGGTTGCCGTTTGTCTATCTGACGCCCCCAGCCCCAGGCGCCGTCAGCAACTACAGCACCATCGCCGTCCTCGGCGCCACCAACTGGGAAGCGCCCGTGTGGATCGGTCTCCCCGTCCAGTGGTGCGGTCTCGTCTATGCCTCCGCTCTGCACCAGTTGAGCGAATACGACCCCGAAGGACCCTGGTCACACATCGCCCAAGGCATCACCGCCGCAGGTCTCCTCATGAGTTACCCGCTGTCGGATACCACACGGCAGGGATTGCTGCCCGACAGTTATGACCTGAAAAGTCAGTGGCGCAACGGACCTGACATAAACCCCGGCACCGTGCAGGCGCACCTGAGCGAACTTTTTGGAAAGGAGCCGCTCTACAACTTCAAGCGGCTGTCGGTGAGCGGCTGGTTGATGCATGCCCCCTGCAATATCATAAATGTAAAAGAAAGCAAGCAGGAGGTGCAGTTCACTGCTTCCGGCTTCGGCGCGGAAACTTACAGTATCCTGATAGCACGCGTCCCGAACAAGCCAAAACAGGTGCTCGCAAAGCCCGCAGCACATCAGGACAACGCAAACAACATAGCCGACACACCAAAAAACCTGCCCTTCACTTATGACCCCAACCGCAAATTGCTTCTTCTAAAAGAAATCACCGGCGCGGTTGATATTACGATATTAACAAAGTAAAGATTTGCCAAAGATGCATCACTAAATCAGCCACTTATTACGTGGATTGCCTTTGCCACTTTTTCGCGGGTCGCTTTGACCGATTCTATCTCAATCCCGAATCTGATGTTTTTCAGTTCCATCTTGACCTCCTTTCCCCTAAAAATCCCTGTCCATTACAAGGTTTTTAATTACACACACATATTAAGTGCGGTTAGGGGGAAGTCAAGCCAATTTTGAAGAAATATCTTAAAAATATGTGGAAAATTGAGGGTATAGGCGTTATTTGCTAATATCGCCTAATTTTGCATAATTAGAGATAATTTAGCCTATTTTGGCAATTATGGGGATTGTGCAACATTACAGACCGCATGCACAAGCCTGTGTGTTTGTGGTGGCTTCTAACAGACTGCTCTACATCTTTTGAAATCAAGCCATGCGTGGAGATAACCTCATATCAAACAGCAACCAGAGGATTGGAAAATTTTCTCTTGCCCGGCATTGGGCAATCACATAAAATTGAAAATCAGTGAGATCGTAGAAATCATCTGTACCGGAAGGAAGCGGCGATTACCGGGCGGCGGGGCCAAGCAAGGAGACTGTAAGGCTGTAACAAATCGTAAGTAATGTAAAAGATCACATCAATGAATCTTTCTCGAAAAAAGGCGCAATAGAAAGATTAAAACAACTTAGCGGAAAAGTGAGTAACAAGTTGAAATTAGCAAACGAGTTACTTAATGCTGAATTATCAGATGATGAAAAGATTCTCTGGTTAGGATACCCCGAACCTAAGATCATATTCACAAACTCAGATATTATATCAATACCATTTTTTTTAGCTTGGTTAGGATTAATGACATTTTTGATGATAAAGATTATTAGAGAGGAACCTTCGATCATAACTATAACCATTATTGCTTATTGTTTAACCCATCTTCTACAGTTTCTCCATTAATTTTACAACTGACCCCACATAAACACTGGGTTTTTTGGTGATCCAAGATAAAATTCCTCAAAATGTAGTGCCAAAGTATAAATAATTATTTTTATCT
>JBFMBQ010000133.1:0-4595 GCA_040755115.1 bacterium | reverse complement strand
TTCGTTTGAACGGCGAGAAATTAAAGGGTGCTTATGTTCTTGTCCAGATGAAAGGGAAAGGGGATAAGAATTGGTTGATTTTCAGGAAGAAAGACGCACCATAATGTGTTTTTGAATCATTTGTGTATTATTGAATATTATGTATGATTTTAGCAAATATTGTGTATTATTAATTATTATTACAACACCACTTCTTTTTCCACGAATTATTAAATGTGAAGTAAAGGAATTTCCAAATAATTCCGCATCATCTTACGAAATGCGGCGCAGTGCCTTTTTAGAGCATTGCGCCGAACACGGCGCAGGTTCATTTTACGCGGCTGTCGCTGCTGCGATGCTCAAGCGATCTGTCCCGAACCCGGACAGGGAACTCAATAAAAGCCTCGCACAAATCAATGCCCGCACCGATTGTGCCGATTTCCCATTTAACAGACTGCTGCGCGCTGTTTATAAGCATGATGCCCTCGGAAATATTTTCACATCCGAGCAATTTGATGCTGCGCGCAAGGCGATTCTCAATTTCAAATACTGGATTGACGAACCGGGGGCAGACAGTATGATCACCTGGACGGAAAATCACCAGATACTTTTCCACACCGCTGAATATCTTGCCGGGCAGCGATTCCCTGATGAGATTTTTGCGAACAATGGGAAGACGGGCAGATGGCATATGGGGCATGCCCGCCCGCTTATTCTTCAGTGGATTGACCGCCGTGCGAGGTGGGGTTTCAGCGAGTGGGATTCAAATGTCTATTATGAAGAAGACCTGGCGGCGCTTCTTAATCTCGCCGAGTTTGCTGAAGACCCTGAAATTTCCACACGCGCCGCTATGATGATCGACCTGATGCTTTTTGACATAGCCGTTGATCAATTCCACGGCGTATACGGCGCAACACACGGGCGAAGTTATGCGAGTTCCATCATAGACGGGCATAATGACAGCGTGGCATCTGTGGCAAAACTTTTATGGGGCACAGGCTCTTCAAATTATGATTGCTCTTTCGGCGCCGGCGCACTTGCGACGGGCGGGCGATACAAACCGCCCGATGTCATTATTTCCATCGGGCAGGATATGCCTGAAGAAATGTTGAGCCGCGAGCGGCACGGCATTTCCATTGAAGATGCGCCGAACTACGGTCTGCGATACGATAACCCCGATGATTTCATCGTATTGTGGGGGATGGGTTATTACACACATCCGGAGGTTATCGTTAACACAATGAGAATGGCGGACGAGCGGGATTTGTGGGATCAACCGTTTTTTGAAGATGCGGCGTCTTTTCGTCCATTGATCAAAACCGTTAATCTCAGACACATCGCTTCCACATTGTTTGAGCCGAACCGCACATTTTTAGGCGAAGTGAATAAAGTTACCTATCGGACGCCGGATTATATGCTTTCATCAGCGCAGGATTACCGCCCCGGCGGACTCGGCAACCAGCACCATATATGGCAGGCGACGCTGGGGGCGGACGCGGTTGTTTTCGTCAACAACCCCGGCTCAATGGATGACGGCAGCCGCACACCGACTTTCTGGGGAGGCAGCAATCGGCTGCCGCGTGTTGCGCAATATAAAAATGCGCTGATATGCTTGTTCAATATTGAGAACAAGAAGGCGCTCGGCGAGCGCGACCTGTTTTTATTTACACATGCTTATTTTCCGCGCCACGCGTTTGATCGCGTGGATACTGACGGGCACTGGGTTTTCGCGCAGAAGGGAGACGGCTATATTGCGCTTTACTCGGATAAGGCGATCAGGTGGACGGAAGACGGTCGTGAATCGGGGCGGGAGATCATTGCCGACGGGGGGCAGAATGTATGGATCTGCGTATTAGGTCGCCGAGGCACGGACGGCGAATTTGAAAACTTCAAGGACAGGATTCTCGCCGCACCACTTGTTATTGAAGATATGAAGGTTGATTTCACGATTCCTGCTCTGGGAAATCTGAAATTCGGCTGGACTGATCCGTTTATTGTGGTCGGGCAGGAGATACCTTTGAGCGGATTCAAACGATTTGATAATGTCTACAGCCGTTCCGAATTTAACTCTAACCGTTTTGTTATTGAGCACGCGGATCACAGTCTGACACTTGATTTTGACACTGCAATGCGCGTAGAAAAATAAATGAAGGGGATCAGTTTTTCTGTCATAGTAAGACTTTGCATGTTTGGTTCGGGGTGCAACCCCGAACCAACAGGTTATGGGACAGCGGGGAGTTGAAGTTCAATATTCTCTTGTGTTAAGATTAGCGGGTGTTTTTTTATCACAGGAACAGGAGATGATAAAAATGGCGAGGAAGGGGAAAAAAGAAGAAAAAAATTTCACGGAGATATTACGAGAGATACCGCCTGACAGTTTGATTGAGCCGATCGGTGCGGCGGCATCGGACATTGTTGGGATTTGGGGGCGGGAGATACTTGATTCACGCGGGAATCCAACCGTTGAGGTGGAGGTGCGCCTTGCGGGGGGCGTAGTGGGGCGTGCGGCGGTGCCATCGGGTGCGTCCACTGGCGAGAATGAGGCGGTGGAGTTGCGAGACGGCGAGAAAAAACGCTTTGACGGCAAGGGTACGCTGAAGGCTGTTTATAATGTGATCTTTGAAATTCAGGACGAGATCGTGGGACTCAGCGCCTTTGATCAGACGCTGATTGATCGGATTATGGTAGATTTAGACGGGACGAAAAACAAATCAAGGCTGGGTGCAAACGCCATACTTGCGGTGTCGCTTGCGACGGCAAAGGCAGCAGCCGTTGCTGCAAATCTGCCCTTCTATCGTTATCTCGGCGGCGTGTCTGCGCGCGAGTTGCCTGTCCCGATGATGAATGTCGTGAACGGCGGAGAGCATGCCGACAACAATCTTGATTTTCAGGAATTTATGATAATGCCGGCGGGGGCGAAATCATTCTCCCAGTCGCTTCAAATGGGAGCGGAAACTTTCCACGCGCTCAAAAAAGTCCTCAAGGGAAAAGGGCTTTCAACAGGCGTCGGCGATGAGGGCGGCTTCGCTCCAGACCTGAAGACGAACGAGGATGCACTGCTCATAATAATAGAAGGCATTGAAAAGGCAGGGTATACGCCGGGCAAAGATATCTTCATTGCCCTTGACCCAGCTGCAAGCACGCTATACAAGAAAGGCAAATATATCCTCACAACAGAAAAAAAACCGGAAAAATCATCTGATGAAATGGTGGAGTTATATACCCGATGGGTTGACAAATATCCGATAATTTCAATTGAAGACGGTATGTCAGAAAGAGACTGGAAAGGCTGGAAGATGCTCACCGGCGCACTCGGCGACAGGGTGCAACTTGTCGGTGATGACATCTTTGTTACTAATACCGAACTGCTCGCAAAGGGTATCAAACAGGGTGTCGCTAATTCTATACTTATCAAGGTGAACCAGATCGGCACTTTAACTGAAACGCTGGAAGCAATCAGTATGGCAAGGCGTGCGGGCTACACCACAGTAATATCTCATCGTTCGGGCGAGACGGAAGATACCTCCATCGCCGACATCGCTGTGGCGGTGAACGCGGGGCAGATAAAAACAGGCTCGCTTTCCCGCACGGACAGAATCGCAAAATATAATCAATTGCTGCGCATTGAGGAAGACCTTGACGACCCCATCTTCCGCGGACTTGATGTGTTCTGCAATCTGCGAAAACATTCTTGAACTGTATCGTGAGCAACCTGTCGTTCCCTGAAATACACTTCATTTTTGAGAAGCCCGACCTGAACGAAATATGCCGTCGTGAATGGCTTGAAACGAACGGCTTGGGCGGCTTCGCTTCATCAACGCTCTGCGGTATGAACACGCGCAAGTATCACGGATTGCTCATGGCGGCGTTGCAGCCGCCCGTGCAGCGCATTCTCTTTCTCTCTAAATTAGATGAAACCCTGACAACGGATGACGGCGACACAGAACTCGGAACAAATCAGTATCCCGGAGTCTTTTCCCCTCAGGGATACCGTTTCCTTCATTCATTCCATCTTGATCCATTTCCAAGATTCATCTACAGGGTCGGAGAATATGAACTTGAAAAAATTATCTTTATGCCTTATGAAAAAAATGCGGTCGCCATCCGCTACAAACTGAAAAAGTGCAACATTAATAATGATTCGTCCGATGTCAGAGAATCCGTTTTGCTCAAAGTGCGTCCCTTCCTTGCCTTCAGGCAGGAACATCATAATATGAAGAAAAATTCAAACTTCGCAACAGACACAGCCGTCAATTCCAACTCAATCTCGTGGAATCCATATCCTTCATTGCCCGCTCTAACCGTTTACTATAATGGATGGCGATATAAAGAATCCCCTGACTGGTATAACAATTTTGAATATCAGCATGAGATGGAACGAGGACTTGATTACAGAGAGGATTTATTTTCCCCTGGCGAAGTCGTTCACGATTTTATAAACGGAGCGGGCTATATCCTCGCAACTATTGAAACTGGAACTCAACAACAAAATGGCATGGAGGAAATTTTACCGATAGAGAAGTTTATAGAAATGCTGCTGGAAAAGGAATTAAACAGGCGGGAAAAACTTTTAAGAGGCTTTGATAAATTCAGTCCTTCAGTGCGGAGACGTGTGC
>JBFMBQ010000132.1:0-12300 GCA_040755115.1 bacterium | reverse complement strand
ATTATGAAAAAGAAAAAATTGTCGCATTATGTCAAAAACTCGGAATCCTGAACAAAATTCAGGGAATTGTAACGCGCGGGAACTTAATTGACTGGTATGAACAGGCTTTACGAGGGAAATACGGGAAGATTCTTGGGATTGATTTATTACAAAATTTGAGGGAAGAATTCAATAATGAATTTCCATATAGTAAATTGTTTGATATATTTTACATGAGAGAACGATCATACGATGGGATTCAAAAGTCGTCTTCATTATTTTGGCTGGATGATTGAAAAATATTATGAACGATTTTATAGAAGATACGCTGTCAAAACTTGTACAAGAGGAGATAAGCAAACGACAATATTATCGTCCTGTTTACTCCTTGCATAAATGGTGGGCGCGGCGTCCTGGCGCACTTTTCAGGGCGATTGTTTTATTGATGACAGGTGTGGAAAATGAAGATACTTTATTTTTGTCATCTCAATGTGGCATAAATGAAAGGAGCGGGTTCTTCCAATCGCATTCACTTAACAACATTATTATTTTTGATCCATTTATGGGAGGTGGTGCAACTATTGTTGAAAGTAACCGTTTAGGTGCAAAAGTTATTGGTAATGATTTGAATCCGGTTTCATTTTGGATTGTTCGTGAAACGCTAAAGAAAATTGATATAGATAAGTTAAAACATTATTTTAATGAATTAGATAAAACTGCTGGTAAAGAAATTAAAAAATTATATAAAACAGATTGTCCAATATATAAGGTAGAAGAAAACGGTATGTATTTTTTTTGGGTTCGCACCATTGAGTGCCCTATATGTAAAACACCTGTGCCATTGTTTAAACATCAATTTCTGAACAAGGGAATTAAACGCAATAAGATGCTTTCAAGATCTAATCCTGCGATTGTTGTGTGTCCTTTATGTTTTACCTTTAATGAATGGTATGGGGAAGATTGTAATTGTCGGCAATGCAATTTTGTTTTTAATCCTGATAATCCCATTTTTAATCAGGGCTATTTCATCTGCAGATGTGATAAAAAGAAGCACTCGCTCATTAATCTTGTTCGCAAAGGCGCAGAACTCAAAGAGCGATTGATCGCTATTGAATATTTGTCAAATAGGACAGGGAAAAGGTTATATAAACAACCAGATGAGAAAGATATAAAAAATTTGGAGCGTTTACGACAAGAGTATGAGAAGCGGTTTGATTCACTTGATATTCCTGAGCAAAACATACCTGCTGGGTCCTCATCTGCACGCTGGAGAGCTCATCAATTTAAAAAATATTACCAGGTATTCAACTTTAGACAATTACTCGCTTTTGATCTTTTAATTTCCGCTATCAAAAAGATTCCTGAATCTTGTTACAGAGAAGCGTTTGCTACTGTTTTTTCAAATTCGCTGGAATATAACAACATGATGACCCCATATAATTACCCACATCGTAAATTACATCATTTATTTAATTATCATGCTCTCCCTTTAACTACAATGCCCGTTGAAAATTGTGTATGGGGGGTTAATGAGGAAGGTGCTGGAACATTTATAAATTGCTTCAAACGATATATAAATGCCAAGCGTTATTGCCAAAAGCCATTTGACAAATTCAAGACGGAAGGTGGAAGTATAAAAACGATTCACTCAGAAAAGGAGACAATTTATGCAAATTTTGTTGATACATTTGAAAAATTGCAAATAACGGATAGAGGTGTTTTACTTCTATCTGGGGATTCTTCTGATCTTCCATCTATACCAGGAAAAAGTGTTGATCTTATAATAACAGACCCACCGTACTTTGACAATATTCATTATTCTGAACTTTCAAATTTTTTCTATGTTTGGATTAAAAAATTTGATAAAAATGGATGTTTTTCTTCTGATTATGTGCCGACTGATAATGAAGCGATAGTTAATCAAGGTGCAAACAAAGATAGTAATCACTACTGCACAATGATGACAAACATATTTCGCGAATGCAATCGTGTTTTAAAAGATAGCGGAAAACTGATCTTCACATTCCATCATGTCAATCCTGATGCTTGGTGGGTAATAGCAAAATCATTAGTTGATTCACAATTTACTGTTGTTGATTCATTTCCAACTGATACTGAATATAAAGTTAATCCACATATTAGAGAAAAAGAATCTTTAGATATGGATTTGGTAATTATTTGCGATAAATTTAATCCTATTATAAATCCCCAAGATATTAATATAGACCATTATGTTTCTACAATATTTAACGAAGCAAATAAAAAGCAAAATAATAGTTATTACAAAAATAGAAATAAATTGTTACTTTGTGCAGTGAGAGAATTACTTAAAATGCTCACTTCTCATAGCACACTTACAGATTCAGATAAAAAAAAGTTCTTGGAATGCTTTGATAAAGTAAAGCGTATTGTATGGGATACACTAACAAATGATCAAGGGATAAAATACAGCGATGTCCAAAAGTCTCAAATAGAGCAATTGCAATTATTCTAATACCACTGAATTTATAAAGATCGCAAAAATTATAAGTGTTTCTCTGAATTTTATTTTTTGTATATTCAAGAATTGAGAATTCAATGAAAATCCTCCTGATGGCGCCAGAACTCAATGTCGGCGGCGTGGAGACCCATGTCGTCTCGCTTGCGCAGGGCATGGTGGGATTGGGACACGAGGTAATGGTGGTCTCCAACGGCGGCGCTCTGGTGCCGAAGTTAAAAGAATGGAATGTTGAACATCTCTCCATGCCCGTGCACAGTAAAAGCCCTGTTACCATCAGAAAAATGGCGGGCGAAATCCGAAAAGTAATCCACGCGCGCGGTTTTGACATCGTCCATGCCCACTCCCGTGTGCCGGCGTGGATAGCGTATTTCGCAACGCGCGGTGAGCGGGAAGTCTTCGTTGTTACCGCCCACGGGCAGTATGCGCCCCACTTCGGCAGCCGCGTGATGGCGTGGGGCGACCGCGTCATCTGCGTCAGCCGTGTTATCAGAAACCACATGGTTGAACTCCTGGACACACCGCCTCTGAACACAACGGTTATCTACAATGCGATTGATGTGCAGGAGGTTGAAGAAATCCGCAGGCATATCAAGCCTCCAGAGCAATTAAAAGGTGAACTGGGGCTGCCGCCCGATGCGCCCCTTATCGGCGTCATCGCACGCCTTACAGCAACGAAAGGCGTCAGGCACTTCCTTGAAGCGCTTGCCCTGCTGCGGCGGGAGATGGCAAAACTGCACGGTCTGGTCGTGGGCGACGGACCGCTCCGCAACGAACTTCAGGAGACTGCGCATTCTCTTGGTCTTGAAAACAGTGTGGTCTTCAGCGGTGTGCGCACCGATGTTTACGATATTCTTAACGCACTTGATGTTTATGTCGTGCCTTCTATTTATGAAGGCTTCTCGCTCGGAAGCCTTGAAGCGTTGTCCTGCGGTGTGCCGATTGTCGCTACGCGGGTCGGCGGCGTGCCGGAAGTCCTGACCGACGGCGAAACAGCACTGCTCGCCGAACCTCGCAGCGGTGAGGCGCTCGCTGAAAAGGTCAGACTCATGCTTACGCAGCCCGAACTCCGCAGGAGGCTCGTTGATGCGGGCGGCAGAGTGGTGAGAGAAAAATTCTCTAAAGAAAAAATGATCGCAAGCGTGGCAGAAGTATATCAGGAAGCGATTGAAGAAAAAAAGTCATCAGACTTCAAACTTCAGCCTTCAGTTTCCCATTTTCCGTCTCCCGTCTCCCATCTCCCATCTTCTCATCCAAGAGTGCTGCTGACATTGCCCGAACTCAATGTCGGCGGCGTTGAAACCCATGTGCTTGACCTGGCGCGCGGGCTGAAACGGCTGGGGTATCGCCCGCTCGTGGTTTCCTTCGGCGGCAAACTCGTGGACGCGCTTGAGCGCAGCGGCATTGACCATCTCAAACTCCCCGTGCATTCCAAATCGCCGCCGGTGATTTTCAACATGACGGCAAAGATGCGCAAGATTATCCGCCGCAACCGCGTTCAGATTGTGCATGCCCACTCGCGCGTCCCGGCGTGGATATGCTATCTCGGTCTGCGCAACCTCGGCATACCGTTTATCACAACCGCGCACAGCACCTACAGCGTGCATCTCGGCAGCCGCGTTATGGTGTGGAGCGATTTCACTATTGCGGTCAGCGGCTATGTGCGTGAGCACATGGTAAAAAATTTCGGCGCATCTCCGCAGAGGGTGGCGATAGTATATAACGGCGTATCGTTCACAGACGAGGCTTACGCTGAGGCTGTGCGCAGAGGTGCGAAATTCAGAGATGAGTGGGGAGTGCGTGATGGGGCGCCGGTCATCGGCATGGTCGCAGCCCTGACGCCGAGGAAGGGTTATATGTATTTTTTACAGTCGGCGCGCGATGTGCTCAGTGAATTCCCGGATGCGCTGTTTCTTGCGGTAGGCGGCGGTGTGCAGAAAGAGGAACTTGAGGGGATGCGCGATCAGTTGTGCATACCGCGCGAGCGGTTTCGCTTCCTCGGTGTGCGCGCCGATGTCCGCGCACTGCTCGCTGCGATGGATATTTTTATGCTCTCGTCCACGAGCGAGGGACTGCCGTATGTCATCCTTGAGGCGATGGCGATGGGCAAACCGATCATTTCAACCAATGTAGGCGGCATCCCGGAGGCGATCACAGACGGCGTGGAGGGTAGACTCGTAACGCCGGGTTCCGCCGAGGGGCTGACGGACGCCTTGCTTGCGCTCCTGCGCCAGCCGGAGGAAATGCAGCGTATGAGTGCCGCCGCACGAAAAAAAGTCAGCGAAACTTTTTCCGTTGATAAAATGGTAGAAGAAACCGAGAAAATTTACCGCAGTATCATTTAGCGGTTAGTTCAGTTTTATCACCTTTTTAACAAAAATCTCAATAACATTACCGGCGATTTGCTGCGGCAGTTCCGTAGCCGACATCAGATACCTTCCCGCCTTTTTGATATAAAAGGTTTTTTCTTTATTTTTTGCTTTAATGGATTTCATTACTGCTTCACCTGCTTTTGAGGATAGCGCAAGTTTGTGCAGGTATGGGCGGATTTCGCTCAAAAAGACACGATTTGATTTAAGTTTTGATGTGAGAATCTCAGGCAGCAGACCAAGTGATCGGAATTCGGCGAGTAGTTCTTTTGCGGCGAGATTTTTTGCGCGCATATTATCCGCTTCAGTGAAGCGTCTGATATGTTGAGCAACAAGTGGTGCTGGTTCGTTCGGGAAAAAGCCCGGGCGCATGAGATCGGCGAAATGGAGCAGGTGTTTTCGGGCTTCCTGTGGTGCAACGAGTTTAATGGCTTTCCGCCATGACTGGCTGGGGTTGTAGTGATGCGGACTGCGCAGATAATCGGCGGCGGTGGCGAGCGCAATGCGTGAAGCCTCTGGCTCATTCATCGGATTGGCGAAATAGCCTGTGAGCGCGGACGGCAGGTCAGGGTCGCGCCCCATGAGCGGCGCGAGGTGCAGGCGGTTGCGGTTGTAATCGTTGACGGGGTAATTGTCCCACAGCACAGGCTTGCGCTTGAGTATTTTCCCCATGGTTTCCGCATCTTCTTTCGTTATCTCGGGCGATACCACCTGTTTTCCTGTCCAGAAGATGTGTATCTCTTTTTCCATTTTTTCACCGATGGTTTTCAGGTAGGGTGTCGGCGACACACCGTAATATTCGGTCGTGCAAAAAATTATTTCCGCCTCGGGCAGGCGTGATTGGAGAGAGTGCAGAAGATGGTTCACTGTGAGAGCCTGCGCATCTGCGAGCGTGGCGAATTTTTTATCTTCTCTGGACAGTTGCGGCGGGATGTCGTCAAAAAAGACGCCGAAAAGCGTGATCCCGATGTCCGCCATCTTCAGGAGCCTGCCGAGGAGCGATTTGTAGTCTTTTCCATCGCTGTAGCGGATTGACAACCCCGGACTTATCGCCCAGCAGAAAGCGATGTCGTTGCGCGACGCCTGCTTGACAAGTTCTACGAATTTTTTCATCTGCCGCTGGGGGTAATGCTCGCGCCACTTTTCACGGTGAAACGGGTCGTCTTTGGGTGCGTATATGTAGGCGTTGAAGCCGACTTCGCCGAGAAATTCAAGATGCCGCATCCGTGCGGAATGAAGCCACTGCCCGTAGAAAAAACCCTCAACCACTCCGCACCACCGCAGCGTTGTGCAAATTTTTTTCTTCGTGTCCTTCATTTTCTTCGTTCCTTCGTGGGTTTTATACAAAACTGATTTGTAACATTTTAGCCATGTAAGGCGCTGTAGGGCGCGATTTCCACATCGCGCCGAACGGCGGGATACGGATATCCCGCCCTACAACTAAAATTTTACAACGATTTTTTCAAGTTCAATACGAAGTTTCTGAATTTCCCTTTTATCCGCTTCCTGTCGGATATTTTTTTCAGCCAATTTCACGCCGACGAGGATGATGAAATCGGTTACGGTGATCTTACCCCTGATGCCGAGCCCCTTGCCGACGGAATGAAGGATGAGGTCGCCGATGAGCAACCGAGTGAAAGACTGGCGCATAATCTTAATAATGCCCAGATGTGAGAGCGCATAATGCGTCCATTTAAGCAGCGGCTCTTCAATATGTTTGTTGTTTTCTGCGGCTTTAAGTATTTCTATCCCTTCGTTTAGGAGGCGATCAAGTTCGTTTTGCGGCAGGCGCGCGATGAACTGCGTCCATAGCGGTGCGCATAATTTAAGCATGTCGTTTACAATGACCTTATCGTGAAGCGGGACACCTTGATCAATGGCGCGGGACAGCGATTGAATCAAGCCGTCTCCCGCTGCAATTTCGTCAAGGTAGTGCTGCGGGAGGTTTTTCCAGTCAGATTTAAGTTCCGCTGTCAGGTGCTTTGCGATAGATTCTTTTTCACTTTTGGTTACGAGGACTTCGCGTATGATCTTTACCGCCTTTTCAAGCGCTTGGTCATCAGGGCTGCGCACATAGTTCAACTCAAGGAATTCCATAATCATTTCCCTTATTCGCTTTTCAAGAATGTTCTCCATCGGGTCATCGGCGGTGATCTCTTCAAAGGCATCCGCTGACAGTTGTAGTATCTTTCTCAGGCGTGCCCTTGTGATAATGTCGTTTTTAAGTTCCTCCTGCAATGGTTTTTCAGCGTAGGGAAGAACGGTTTGAACGATCTTCTCAACCTTGCTGTATTTCGGATCGTTTTTAACTCGCATCTCAGTCATCGTTTTCCACTCCCCGCCGTTGGTTCAAGGTTGCACCTTGAACCAAAATGCTGAAAATTAGTCCTTTATCGCAACTTCTTATTATCCCCTTCCCTCTAACATCTTTTTTCCCGTTCTCCCTTTTCTCCCCTTGTATGAATTATTCAGGGAAAAAATCGCGTGTTTTCATTCCGCACTCCGCAATTTTCTATAAATTTATCTCAACTCGCTATCTTTGAGTTGAATTATATATTTTGCCACAAAAACACTAAAGCACTAAAACACACAAATTTTTTTGTGAAATTTAGTGTTTTTGTGTTTTAGTGGCGAATTTATGGAGAATCACTAAAATTATTATGAACATTTAACATTATGAAACAAGTGAAAAAATTACTGTCTTTTGCAATTTTACTGTTTATTTTCGCGCTCGCTGCCTCAAATGCGGCGCAGGCGCTGACTTGTGATCCGGAAAATCCGAAATGCGGCAGGGAAGAAATTTTTACCAGGTCGGATGCAGCGCGTGCGCAGTCCAGCACTAAAGACGATTCGCGCCAGTGGTTCAAAGCAGACCTCCATACGCACCATACTTATCAGAATCCTCTTAAAGACGAAATCGCAAAATACCGCGAGGCTGGATACCATTTTCTCGTCTTATCAACCAAAGATATGCAGACACCGAAGGATGTTGAGAAATACTCAACGGCGGAAATGATGATCGTCTCGGGCGTTGAACAGTCATTCCTGTCGCGCAAAAACCGCCTCGCGCATGTCCTCGGCTTCAGGATAAAGAACCCTTACCGCTTCACGGATACCTGGTCGCTTAAGGAAGGCTACGTAAAACTCCGCGCAAAAAACAAGGATATAGTGCTCGGCATCAACCATCCGCACGATCAGCGGTGGTCTCTTGAGGATGTTCTGGAGGCAGCGGATGAAGGCGTGATCTTGTTTGAATTGAATTCCATAAGCATGAAGCATGGTGAATTTGAGACCGCCCTCTGGGATGAAGCCCTCACTCGCGGTGCACGCCTCTATGCCACGCTGACGAACGATGTGCATCAGATTTCGGACATAGATGCTTATGGCTACATTATGATCCACTCAGCATCTCTTGATTTGGAGACCATCGCAAAATCGCTTCATACAGGCGATTTCTATGCTGAAGAATCCGGATGCACCGCAACACCTGTTCGGTATGCAATTGTGGAAACCGACGGTGGGAAATCACTTGTGATTGAAACTGAAGGTGCCGCTAAGATTCGTGTTATTGCGGACAACGGCGCTATGCGTGGTTCGTATGAAGGAAATAATGCCCTCTATCCCATCGCCGGCGATGAAACCTACATCCGCGCAGAAATTCTTGACTCACAAGGACGGTATGTCTTTTTACAGCCTTTCTTTCTGAAATAATAAATCAATATTAAATGCCACAAAAACACAAAGGCACGAAAGCAAACTAATCCTGCTTTTTTGTAAAATTTAGTGTTTTAGTGATTTTGTGGCAAAAAAACAAAAAAAACAAATTCAGTTATTTGAATGCTTCAATGGTCGCCTGCCGGCATTGCGGCAAAAAAGCCAAAACAATCTCCTATGTAATCGGCTTCTGCGCAGATTGCATCAGAGAGCATTTCAGCACGGTCTGGCATGAGATCAAAAAAGTGCACGACAGCGCCCGCCTCGCTTACGGTTTTCCAACAGACCACCCCCGTGATGCAAACGGCGTGCCGTGCAGACAGTGCTTCCATGCGTGCGAGATAGCAGAGGACAGTACAGGTTACTGCGGCATAAGAAAAGCGGCAGATGGTAAACTGCGCGGCGGGCGACCCCATGAGGGGAATCTCTCTTACTACTACGACCCGCTGCCAACCAATTGCGTGGCGGATTTCGTCTGCCCCGGCGGCACCGGGTGCGGCTACCCGAAATATGCGGTTTCCCCTCGGGCAGAATACGGACGCAAGAATCTTGCGGTTTTTTATCACGCCTGCACCTTTAACTGTCTTTACTGCCAGAACTATCATTTCAAGGAATGGACATTCTCACAGCGCAGGGTTACGACAAAAGAACTCGCCGATGCAGTTGATGATGCCACCACCTGCGTCTGTTACTTCGGCGGCGACCCCACGCCGCAGATATTGCACGCGCTCGGCGCAGCCAACCTGGCTTTGAAGCGCAGACCGAATGGAATTCTGAGAATATGCTGGGAAACCAACGGCGCAATGGAAAAACCTTATCTTAATAAGATGGCGGAAATATCTATGAACTCCGGCGGCTGCATCAAGTTTGACCTCAAGGCGTGGGATGAAGGCATACACTATGCCCTTTGCGGCGTTACAAACAAAAAAACTCTTGACAACTTTGCCGCACTTGCGGAGTTGGCACGGAAGCGGACAGAGCCGCCGTTTCTGATAGCGAGCACACTTCTCGTGCCCGGCTATGTTGACGAAAAGGAGGTCGGCGCCATCGCACATTTCATCGCAGGATTAAACATAGAGATACCATACAGTCTGCTCGCATTTTATCCGCATTTTTATCTTAACGATCTGCCGACGACATCCCGTTCACATGCCGCTCTTTGCAAGGAAGCAGCGGAAAGCGCAGGACTTCGCAAGGTGCGCATCGGCAACCTGCATCTTTTGGGGAATAATTATTGATAGAAGTCGCATTAAAAGATCAATTTTTGGCACGGATAACGCGGATTTCACGGATACACATGGATTTTTCACAGATATTTATTTTTTGAAACATTTCATAGTATAATTAATTGAAGTCATTTCCTTTATTTTAAAGAAGACACGCACAACTTAAGATTATTCGTAACAAAGAAAGGGATGTTCAAGGTGGACACGGTCACAATCACATTAAACGGGCGTGAGATCAGCGGACATCAGGGGATGACGATACTTGAACTCGCCCAGGAAGTTGGAGTGAAAATCCCGACCCTGTGCCACAGCCCTTACCTTGCCCCGGTCGGCGCCTGCCGTGTCTGCCTTGTTGAAGACGAAAAACGACGCGCACTCGTTGCATCCTGCGTTACTCCAATCGCACCGGGAATGGTTATCAACACGGAATCTCCCCTCGTTATGGAAACCCGCAAGGCAGTGGTGGAACTGCTGCTTTCCACTCATCCCGACTCCTGCCTCGTATGCGATAAGGGCAACCGGTGCGAGTTGCGCACAGTGGCTGCCGACCTCGGGATCGGAATCATTGAATTTGATCGCATCCGCCAGTTTCGTCAGATAGAAGAAGCGAATCCATTTATTGAGAGAGACCTCAGCAAGTGCATAATGTGCGGGAAATGCGTGCGGGCGTGCCAGGAGATACAGGTTATCGGAGCGATTGATTATGCCGACAGGGGTTTTGACTCTCATCCGTCAACTGCGCTGGATGTCCCCCTTGACAAATCATCGTGTGAGTTCTGCGGCACATGCGTTGCGCTGTGTCCTGTCGGCGCGCTCTCGGAAAAATCAAGGCGATACCGCGGGACTGGAACTGAAAGCATACCGTCCGTATGTGGCTTTTGCGGCTGCGGATGTTCAATTCTTCTTGAAGTAAGAGACAATCAAGTCGTCGGCGTTCGCCCGAACATGGTCAATTCTGTGAACAATATCTTTCTATGTATAAGGGGGCATTACGGATATGATTTTATTCACAGTCCTGAAAGGCTGACAGCGCCGCTGATCAGAAAGAACGGCAAATTGACCGAAGCGGCATGGGACGAAGCCCTTGACCTTGTGGCTGATCGGCTGACGGAGATCAAGGAGAAATACAGCGCAAACAGTCTGGGAGTGTTTGGCTCGTTCCGCTGCACGAATGAGGAGAACTTTGTGTTGCAGAAATTTGCGCGTGTTGCGCTGGGAACGAACAACATTTCCAACAGCGCCCGAATGTCAACGATGCCGACGATTATGGGATTAGCGAGGGCGTTCGGCTTCAGCAGTGCAACGAATTTGCTTGAAGACATTGAAAAAAGCAGCGTCATCTTGCTCATCGGCGCAAATCCGCGCGATTCACATCCGCTCATCGCTCAGAAAATCAAACGGGCGGTGAGGTTCAACGGCGCAAAGTTGCTGCTCGTTGATCCACGGCGCACTGAAATGACACCTTTTGCGGCAAAATGCTTGCAGACAAACCCCGGAACCGACCTCGCTTTGATCAACGGCATGATGAATGTTATCTTAACGGAAAATCTGCACGATAAGGATTTCGTGGAAGAACGGGTTGAAGGCTTGGAAAAAATCAGAGACTGTGTCAACCGCTATCCGCCGCAATATGCAGCAAAAATTACTGGAATTCCTCAAGAAGAAATAATAGACGCCGCCCGACTTTTCGCATGCGCGGAATGTGCTTCAATTATTTACGGAACGGGCATCACGCAATACATCAATGCAACCTACTCGGTGCTGGCGATAGCAAATCTCGCCCTTCTTACCGGAAATCTCGGGAAGACGGGAGCAGGAGTGTTTCCTCTGGTGAAAGAAAATAATGATCAGGGCGCATGCGATATGGGTGTCTTTCCCGATTATCTCCCGGGCTACAGAAAAGTGAGCGACCAGGAGGCAAGGGCAGCCTTTGAGCGGGAATGGAAAGTTTCGCTTCCCGTTACTGATGGTATGAGCGGGTTTGAAATGGTTACGAGGGCGTTGACGAAGGAAATAAGAGGCATTGTAAATGTCGGGGCGAATCCTGTCGCAATCTTTCCCGACACAAAAACTATGAAGCGCGCCCTTGAAGCCCTTGATTTCCTTGTCGTCCTTGATATTTTTCTCACCCCCACAGCGGAACTCGCGCATGTTGTGCTGCCCGGCGCCTGCTTCGCTGAAAAGGACGGCACCTTCACAAACATGGAGCGAAGAATTCAGCGGATTAGAAAAGCAGTTGATCCGCCAGGTCAAAGCAGACCCGACTGGCAGATTATCGCTGATCTCTCAGCCCGGATGGGCTACAAGATAGATTATTCATCCACGGCTGAAATCATGGATGAAATCGCACGGCTCACCCCGATTTACAGAGGCGTAAGTTACAACCGCCTTGAAAAGGAATCTCTCCACTGGCCATGTGTGAACGCAGATGATCCCGGAATGCACGATCTCTATAAAGAGTCGTTCCCCGCAGAGAAGGGCAAGTTTACGAAGGTGGAATATCTTGTGCCTGATG
>JBFMBQ010000131.1:0-2270 GCA_040755115.1 bacterium | reverse complement strand
ACCATCTCCTTTATCAAACTTTTTCTACTACTTTTGTTATTTTTCTCACTGGCTCATCCACGAGATTCACAATAATTTCCTCAGAATATAGTTTTTCAAGCGGGTCCATAACAAGTTTCACCTCAGGCAGGAAGAGGTTTCCGGGATTGTTTCTTACCACCACGCCCACTTCCCCTGTGTTCAGTTTTACGAAGGTTGATATGGGGAATATTCCCACGACTCTCACGAAGTTCTCCAATGCCCATGGCTGATACTTATTCCGTTGACTGAGCAGCAGTTTCACGGCGTCGTGCATGGTGTATGCCGGCCTGTATGAAAGCGAGGAAGTGAGCGATTCAAAATTATCTATCACTTGTGCGAGGTGAACAAGGCGGGGAAGATCGTTGAAATTGATTTCGTCCGGATAGCCCGTGCCGTCCCCATATACATGATGACCGATTGCGATCATCATAGTCAGAAGTTCAACACCTGATACTTTTTTCAACATATCCCATCCATGGCGCGGATGCTGCCTGATTTGCACCAGATCGTCCCCGAAAGGCTGCTGCTTCATTTCCAGAAGGTGCGTCGGGAGCGCGAGAAAACCAACATCGTGAAGCATCATGGATAGGGCAAACGAGTTCACTTCATGAGTCGGATAGTTCAATGCCGCAGCGACAAACGATGCCATAATTCCACACTCAACCGAGTGATTGTAGATAACCTCGGCTTGACGCTTCAATTCAAACAATCTCATCGGCACATCGGGATTGTCAGGCGTTTCATCAATCATCCTGGCAACGGAATCTTCAAGTCTTTTCATGTCAACCTTTTTGTCGGAGGAGCCGACGCGGCCAAAGAAATCATTGACCCCCTTCTCCAGTTCGGTGCGGGTTTTATCGGAGACGATCTGATCAAAATCAAGTTTTTTCAGCACTACTTCACGGGTGCTGGATGGGGGGAGTTTTTTTTCGCGCTCTCCTGCGAGGCGCGGTTCTTCCTCCACAATCCAGTTTGCCAGACGAATGACCATCTCGCGTGTTACAATAGTCCCCGCACTGGCAAGGAGAAGCGAGCCGTCCATTGAAAAAATATCCTGCGAGAGGGGGTCTCCCACTACTACCGGGATTCTTTCCTTTTTTTCTTTGTCTTTGGCAGCCATCACGAATCCTGCTGGGATTTTGATGAAAAGATAGTGATGTCAAAAAACTTCGGATCAATTTTGACTCGGACGCCGGTGTCTTTTATCTCAAAAATCTGAGTGAGAATTGAGTTAAGCCGTTCTCTGGTGAAAAAACATTCCAGAAAACACAGCGGACCGAACGGCTGCATCCTGTTGGCGGCAGGGTCGGGAACCCTGTCCAGCAGAACCAGCATCCTGACAAGCCCCTTCAGCCGCTGAGATGTGGCAGACTTAAGGAGCGAAAGGCGGTCTTCGCCGTCATTGCCGCTGGTATCAATTATGAATATATCATGCTGTCGTTTTTCCACCGCCACAACAAAATCCCTTTCGGTTTCTGCGTATTCTATGGAATACCTGCGGTCATCAATGGATGTCTCAAGCAGTATGCGGGTAGATATTTCAGGGCAATACCCCAGCAAATTTGTACGGATAAACGAATTCATAAAGTTTAATAATGCAGTTTTATTCTTGTAATATTATAGTCTATGCAATAAAAAATTAGAAATAAAACCAAGAAGAACATGTAGGGGCACATGCCTATGCTTCCCTGCGAAATCCACAAAATCTGCGAGTCAGTGCCAATCAGCGAATAAATAATAGTTGAAAATAAATTATGTTTGATATACAATTTATACAAGATATACAAAATTGGAGGTAATGTTATGTCAAACCAGATGATAATAAGAATAGACCCCGAAATAAAAGACAGGCTCAATAAACTTGCAAGAATGGAAGGCAGGACAACAAGCGAGAAGGTAAGAGAACTTATTGAAGACTACATAAAAGAGCGCGACATCAGTGCCTATATTGATGATCTGTGGAATAGAATCGGGAGAAAATTAAAAACAAAAGGAATAAAACCAGGGGATATAAATATGGCGATCAAAAAGGTAAGAAAGAAACGAATGTAGGAGCAGACCTATGTGTCTGCCCGAAATCCGAAATAAATAAGGCAACCAAAATGGCAAGAAGAAAACAACGATGAAAGTTGTTATTGATACAAATGTTTTTGTTTCTTCTTTCTTTGGCGGAAATCCGCGAAGGATTATAGACCTGTGGAGTAAAGGTAAGATAACCCTTTGCCTGTCTAAAGATATACTTGACGAAT
>JBFMBQ010000130.1:0-4505 GCA_040755115.1 bacterium | reverse complement strand
GAGATAAAAGGCGGCTACCGCAGCAAACACGCCGATCGCGATGGGGACTAACAAGGATTTGAATTTTTTCATAATTATATTCCTTTCATTATAATAAAACAGTTAAAGAAATTTTATAAAAAAACAGGAATAAATGCCAGAACCTGCAAATTATCGTAATTCGGCCGCGGTTGCGCTGCTGGAATCGGTCTTCGTTTTTCGGTTCTCGTCGTCTTGCCGGTTGACGAAAAACGACTTACTATTACACCCGCGTAACTTATCAACAATATACGCAACATCTTATTGATTCAAATTGACTGTGATGATAAAGTTAATTAAAATTTTAGTATAATAAAACACTGTGGGAGATTTCCCACAGGTTTTTAAAGCAGGGAACGATTTTACAAATGCGGGGAGTAGCGCAGCCTGGTTAGCGCGCCTGCCTTGGGAGCAGGAGGTCGCGGGTTCAAATCCCGCCTTCCCGACAGGGAGGATTTGAAAGGTTTTGAGCGGCGCAGAGCGCATTTTTACAGGAGGGAAAAATAGCGAAAAGGCATGGTCAGGCGGAGCGAGGCAGGAAGCCGAGCGAGCGCATGACCAAATCCCGCCTTCCCGATAAAAAAGGTTTCGGGCGCCGTTGAACGGTTGCGCGGCTCGAATCGTCAATTGTTATTCGGTTGCGTTTGATACCCTTCAACTATGGACGATAACCGATTCCAGCGGAGCAACCGCAACCGTATAGCGATATTTTTGACATCTGATAAAGAACCAGGTAACCATAACTATGCCCATCTGCGCTAACTGCGGAAAAGAAATAAAAGAAGGTGCGGCTTTCTGCACGGCGTGCGGAGCAAAAACGACACAAGCACCTGAACAGCCCCAAAAAGAGGAAACAAAGGAAAGAGAACGAGCGAGAGGGAAATGGGTACCTTTCGCTGCGGTGATTCTTGCTGTCGGCATAATATACGGTGGTTTTCTGACATATTCGTTTTATTCTTTTTACAAGGCAAAATCGGAAGGTAAAATCGCTTATAATGCCGGCAATTATCTCATTGCCGCTAAACATTTTCGTTATATGACCAGAAAGAAGCCGAAAAACGAGGATGCCTGGGTTATGCTCGGTGATTCTATGCTGCTTGCAGGAAAGCACAATGAAGTAAAAGATACTCTAAAAAATGGACTGCGGTGGCACCCTTCATCTGCACGCCTGCTTGCCATTCTTGGGCAGGCATATTACGAAGAGAAAGATTACGAGAAGGCGCGGGAACATCTCGCACAGGCGATAAAAAAAGATAAAAATCTTTACAGCGCAAACTTCTATCTCGGATTTACCCTCGCAGCGACGGGGAAGCCCCGAACAGCGTTGAAACATCTTGAAAGGGCGCTTGACAACGCAACGAAGGAAAATGCCGTCAATGTCTACGAGGCGCTTGCAAATACATATTATGCAACAGGGGAACACAAAAAAGCAGCGGACCATATTGAAAGGGCGATAGATATTGACCCTAACCGCTTTTCGCTGCGCATCACAGCAAGCAAGGCATACAAAGCCCTTGAAGATTACAAGAATGCCCTTATGCATATAAGCGGCGCGCTGAAACTTGATCCCAAGTCCAAAGAGGCAAAAAAATTAGAGAAAGAGATCAATGAATCACAAGCGGTTGTCCGTGAAGCGGAATATCTCAAACGCCGCACTGAACTGGATGCCCGCTACATGCGCCTTTATACAGAATTGAACGATTTCATCACCTATCTGAATAAGGAGATGAGGAATGTTGTAGGAAAGCCGAATCCCAAGGTGGACGCTTTTGTGAAAGAAGGCGATGCATTAGACGCCGAATACCGCGCTCTTAAATCGCCAACGGATAAGTACTACACTGTTCATTCCGTATGTATGGCGAATGCGGCACTATTGAAGGAGTTGATCTACAAACTGCGGGATTTCGTCGTTTCAGGAACGGAAGACGATAAGGACCGACTTGAGGAACTGGCAAGTAAAATTGACATCATTTCCCGTGAGAATGAAAGGCTCGCCGAAATCTTGAAATCGGAGAAAGAAGAGGTAAAATTGGAGGAAACCGAAACAGAAGAAAAAGAAAAGAAGCCGGAGGAAAAACCAATAACGACACCAGAGGTGAAAGGTAAAAAGTGAAAAGTAAGGAGTGAAATGCGAGACTATTTTTTCGTCTCACATCTCACATCTTCCGTCTCACCGTTTACCCATCACCGCTTCTTAAAATCAGAGGATCGTATGTTGTGTTTGTTGAGAAGGCGCTGCAAGGCTGTCCGCAGCATTCCGATTTCCTCGGCAGTGTTCTTGACATTGCCGTTATTTCTCTGAAGCGATTCAATTAAGAAACCCCGTTCAAATTTGTCTATTACCTGCTGTTTTGCCTCGTTGAAATTCACAACGCTGTATGGTGATTCTATCCGCGCCCCTTCTTCCACCTTGCGGATCAGTTCACGGGGTATATCCTCTTCGGTTATCAGATTTTTGTCGGTTACCGTGATCGCTCTTTCTACTATATTTTTCAGTTCGCGTACATTACCAGGCCAGGGATATAGAGAGAAAGTCTGCATAACCGAATCTGAAACACCTTCTATGGGCTTGTTGATTTCCTTCGCATAAAGTTTGACAAAATGCTGCGTTAAGATTGGGATATCCTCTTTACGGTGGCGCAGCGGCGGCATCTCAATAGTTATAACATTCAGGCGGTAGAAAAGGTCCTCACGAAAACCTCCGTTCTCCACCATCTTCGGAATATCGCGGTTTGTTGCGCTTACGAACCTTACATCCACCTCTATCGGGGTGGTGCTTCCGACGCGCTGAAATTGTTTCTCTTGAATCACCCTTATGAGTTTTCCCTGCAACGGGGGCGGCAGGTCTGCGATCTCGTCAAGAAACATTGTCCCTCCGTCCGCCTTTTTTATATATCCGTCTTTCCTTTCAACCGCGCCCGTGAATGCACCTTTCTCATGTCCGAACAGTTCCGATTCAAAAAGTGTATCCGTGATGGCGCAGCAATTGATTGCCACGAACGGATTAGAATTTCGGCGGCTGTTGTAGTGGACACACTGGGCAATCAATTCCTTGCCGGTGCCGCTTTCTCCGGTGAGCAAGACATTAACATCGCTTCTTGCCACCTTACTTACCAGTTCAAAGACTTTTAACATAGGCATGCTTTTTCCAATAATGCTGCCTAAGTTAAAGTCGCTTTTTATCTGTTTTGTAAGGTTTTCAACTCTCTCTTCAAGGTCTGCCTTCTCAAGTGCATTGCGGATAATTATCTGAAGACGATCAAAGTCAGGCGGTTTGCCAATATAGTCAAATGCTCCAAGTTTAAGTGCCTCAACAGCATTTTCTATGCTGGCATATCCTGTCATGAGGACGATGTTTATTTTCCGGGGGAGTCTTTTAACATATTCAAGTAACTCCATTCCTCCCATATCGGGCATTTTTATATCGGAAATTATAAGATTAAAATCATTTTTACTGATCAGTTCCACTGCTTTTTTTCCGCTCTCTGCCCGCTCAACACAATAATTTTCCTTTTCAAGGAATCGCGCCAGCATTTCGCGGATTTCCGCCTCGTCATCTGCTATCAGAATCTTGTGCTTTTTCACTGATGTCATGTTTTTCTGTAACACAAAGCAAAAATTCTGTTAATGAAAACAACTATTTTCAAGATGTCATTTTGTTTTCAATCATCTGATGTTACTTTTTTGTTACACATCTGATTTATAAATGCTAATAAAAAATCTGTTTTAAGGCTTCAAGTGTCGGTCTGATTTTTTACTCATCATTTTAACAACATTTTGTGTTACTTATTTGTTACACTATAATTATACCCAAAAATTTAAAAAGTAAATACCAGATTAAAAAATTTTTTTTCGTTAAATCTTCTTGTTTTTTACAGTGAAATCTCACTGGCTCCAGTTCTTCCAATCTTGATTCTAAGACTGTAACAAAAAAGAATGTAATAAAAAAGATCAGCGGTTAGTAACTACTAACCACTGATCTTAAATAGCCATCTGCTTTCTGCATTAAATGATCGTAGTTGCAATTTCGTTTTCCGTGTTCAGGATTGGTCCGTAGAATGCGTGGTCTTCAAACCTGTTGATTTTTATTGCCCGCTCCAGAGAGGCGAATATTTCTTCTGGCCTGAACGGCTTTCTCACGAATTCGTTCACGCCGTACTCTTTCGCCTTGTTCTTAACATCGCTGTCAAGATGGGCTGACATTAACACGACCGGGATTTTACATCCTATCTCCTTAAGTCGTCTCGCCAGTTCCAATCCTGTGAGACCGGGCATCATTACATCTGAAATCACAGCGTCAAAGTCGCCGTTTTGTATGTCTTCAAATGCATTCTCTGCGCTCGTATAAGGCAATATCCGATACCCTCTCCACTCAAGCAGCCTTGAAAAACCCTCCAGAAAACCGACAGCGTTATCAATAACACATACATTTCCCCGCTCAAACATTCCTTATGCACCTCCTTAATTTGACACCATAACAAAAGCAA
>JBFMBQ010000129.1:0-6918 GCA_040755115.1 bacterium | reverse complement strand
CCGATGGGTCTTCAGATGAGACCCGCCGTATGATGTCCTCAACCGAAGGCACACTGCCGTTGAAGAGGTTTAAAATACGGTTGAAAAATTCCGGGTTGCGCACACGCACAGGCAGGACGCTGTTCGCTGGGTAGGAATAGAGCAGATAAATCTTCTGCTGCTTGCGCTTCATATATTGCGCAAGGTTCTCGGGTTCCATTTTGTCTGCGATGTTGTGTGTTATCTCCACCGAATCGTATCTCGGAATTAATGGACATTTTCCGTCGGAAGGCGCGGTGTCAATATCGGCGTTGTAGAGCACATAATCGCGCAGATGCCTGTAGATGGAATTCGCCACATAGCGGCAGCGGAACAGGTCCTGAAGGAAGGCGCGCTTTTCGGGATTGAGACCGTTGTATTGTTCAAGATAATCAAGCAGCACATCCGCCGTTTCCTGCGAGGCTTCGGAGAGATTCGCCTCCGATGCGCGCCGCAAACTCCCATCCCACCGCTCCATTTTCAGATGAATGTCCTCTGCAATATTGAACACATCAATGCCGAATGCGGAAAATATGGGATAATCCGTCGGGTATATGAAAAAGAAGATGCCCTGAAGGTTGCGGCTCAACGCCTCAATATGAAGCGATTCATCGTAGGTGAAGGTGTTGGAATAGTAAACGAGGTGCGGGCTTTTCTCGTCCGCTTTCAGTCCGTACATCTCGGAATGGCGGGTGTATGCCGAGCCAGGCAGATTCTGGAGGCGGTGAAGTTTGATGTTGATCAGTCCCCCTTCAACGCACCACTTGATTGAGTTTTTCATCCCCTCGTAATTGTCGTTCGGCAAGCCATAGATCAATTCTGCGCTTGTGCTGGGAAAATATTTAAGCACAGTGGGCACACTTTCTCGGACATGGTCAAAATCAAACCACAGCCGATGCGCTTCCCTGATTGCATCTTTGGAGATTGTCTGTATCGGTATCCTGAGTGAGTCGTGGATGTAAGCACTGCGGCACTCCTTCAGGAGTTCCTCATCAGGCCCAAGGAAATCGCTGTAGAATTCCAACTGTGTTTTGTAGCGGTTATGTTTCTTTAGTATTTCCAGTATCTGAACAGCGCGGTCGCGGTCTGCGAAGAAATCGGAGTCGCCGATGAAGATTCGGCGGATAGCCTTGTTTGATAGAATCTGCTTGAGGTCAAATTCAATGCGCTCCATAGAATAGTTGCGCGTGCCTGATTTTCCGATGCCGCAGAAGCGGCAGCGGTGGCGGCAGCCGCGCGTCGTCTCGCAGGTGGCAAGCCCTGATGTGCCCTCCATAAACTCGTCCGTGAAAATTATCGGGATGTTGTTCACATCAAAATCAAGCGGGCGGTCGGGATTCTTAACAATCTCACCATCGCACTTGAAAGTTATGCCTTTAACTTTCTCCAGCCCGTCGCCGTTCAGGCGGCTCAACAGCAACTCGTGAAACGATTCCTCCCCTTCAGCGCGCACGATTATATCTACATAAGGGTGCATCTTGATAAATCCCTGTGAATCGCCCACAGATGGTCCGCCGATGATTATTGTTGAGTCGGGAAGTATATATTTTATTTTTCTGCTTACGCTTAAAGTTTTTTCAATTTCAGGAAGATACGCGCTGAAAGCGATCAGTTGCGGCGAAAGCGACCATATTTCCTCAATTATCTCCTCATCGGTCTTGTATAATGGATAAATCTTTATCTGAAACTCGTAATTTTTCCGAACATCCTCGTCAAGGCAGGCGTATTCTTTCAGGTAAAATAGCGCAAGCGACAGGAATTTCGGGTCGTATTTCAAGCCGAAATCGCCCTCTACCCCCAAAATTTTGCACAATAGAACTTTTTCTTTTTGTGCCATAATTTATGATGCTATTTGATTTAACAAATATACTTAAATTATAAGTAACAAATCATGAAAATTACAACTGTTTATGGATTCACATTCAAAATGTTTTTTCATTTGGGTTCAAGGCGCAACCTTGAATCAACAATGTGCCATTCCATCCTGTGAATAATCCCCCAAAACGCTATTTTTTATTTACAAGAAAATCCTCAATAACGAGCAAATCCATCTCCGTGTTCAAAAAGCACATCAGCGCATTTTCCGGCGTCTCTACAATGGGTTCCCCCGACACATTAAAAGATGTGTTCACCACCATCGGGACACCGGTAAGGCTGCGAAACTCGGAAATCAGGTGACGGAAACGTCCCCCTTCAGCGTTGACCGTCTGAATGCGCGCGCTCCCATCCACATGCACCACCGCTGGTATCTCCTCCGCCTTGCCCGCCTTCGCATACCCGATCATAAGCATAAACGGACTGGAACAGGAGAAATCAAAATATTCCGCCGCAAACTCCTCAAGCACGGCGGGGGCGTAAGGGCGGAACGGTTCACGGTGTTTCACCTTCCGGTTCAGCATATCTTTCATATCCTTGTTGCGGGGATCGGCGAGGATGCTCCTGTGCCCGAGCGCACGCGGTCCTGTCTCGCAGCAGCCCTCAAACCATCCGACGATCTTCCCCGACGCTATCTCCTCCGCTACAACCCGCAGCAGGTTATTCGGTCGTGAGAATTCTATCTGCGGCGTCGCTTTCAACATTTTCTGTATATTAAAGATGTCATACCTTTGCCCAAGAAACGCATCACGCATCACCCGCCGCTCCTTCACTCCGCGCACAATATGATACCCATACAGCGCGCACCCGAGCGCATTGCCTGAATCGTTCGCAGCGGGCTGTATGAATATCCGCTCAAACGGCGTCTCGTCCAGTATCCGCTTGTTCGCAATGCCGTTCAGCGCAACACCGCCGGACAGGCAGATGTTTTCGCACCGCGTGATTTCATAAAGATTTTTTGCGAGGACGAGCATCGCCTCTTCAGTCTGATCCTGCACATAGCGCGCCACCGCCTCGTGCCCCGCCGTTATCGGCTCGCCCGCCTTGCGCTGCGGTATCCCGCAGAAAATCGCCCCCGACATCACATCGTAATCTTCCCTCGCAAGCGCTTCATGATCATACTCAATCAGCATCTCGCCCGAGAAATTTGTGAAAAGCGGATTCGGGAATGGATAATCACCGGCGTTTCCATAAGCGGCAAGCCCCATCAGTTTCCCGCCCTCAAGTTTGTTGAAGCCTAAAAACTCCGATGACACGCCGTAAAGGAAACCGATGCCCATCGGATATTTGCTTGTGGTGTAGGTTCTGCGTATGAGTTGAATTTCGCCGTCGGTGGCGCGGTAAATGCTCTGCACCTCCTGCATCCGCCCCGCCGACTTATCAAGATAATGCACGGGATTGCCGGGCGGCGACTCAAATCCGCGCGACCCCGCTCCGTCAACGATCAGCACCGCCGCATCCTTAAATGGCGAGATGAAATACGCCGACGCCGCATGCGAATCGTGGTGCTTGATTGATACCACTTCACCGCGGTAGCCGAGGTAACGAAGCCCCGCATGGGTTATCTCGCCCTGTTTTTCAAACAGATCAAATACGACGAGGTCAACATCGTTTATGTCCTTCAAGCCCGCAGCGTGCAGGACATACTCAATGGATTTGCGGGGAAACGAGGCATCGTATTTGATGCGGCTCAACCGCTCCTCCGTTATTGCCACAAAGCAATCGGGCGAAATCAGGCACGCACCCGAATCGTGTATGTATGCGTGTATTCCAAGAACTATTGGAGTGCTCATCTTTCAGTCTTCAGATTCCTTATTTATCTTGTTAATCCTGTAAATCCTGTTTGAATTAATTAAAAATCAGAACCGCATTATTGATGGGTCGCTCCTTGCCTTCGGACAGACGGTTCAATATCCTGCCGTTAAAAATAATTTCCGACGAGCCGCCGCCGTCAAGGTTCATCCCGGTGCGGACGCCGTTAGCAGCCATCAGTTCAGCGAGTTCGTCAAGGTAAAGCCCTGCGCTCCAGACGCTTCTACCCTCTACGACAATAATAAAAAGGTTATTGTCATTATTCAACCCTATTGCAGTTCGTGGATTGCGCTCGGATACAATTTTGGATTGCATTGAAAAATCCTCAATTATGCCATGCCTTGCATTGCCGTTCTCTACCAGCATTGGTCCCGCCGAAAAACCATACCGTATCCCCGAAAGATCGGGGTACGAGGTGAAAACCTGCTTGAGAGCGCTCCCCGCCCGCACCTGCCCGCCGCCGCAATATACCGCGCCCTCGTTCACCGACAGCACAAAACCATCTGCCGGGATCGCTCCCCCGGCGGCGCGCACCTCTCTTACCACGCCGCCGCGCACTACATATTCAGTCCGCTTACCGTCCGGACGCTCGTTCGCGCCGTAAGCAGCCGTGAACACCGCTCGTTCCATCGCATCGGGCGCTCGGTTCAAACTATGCACATACAGACTCTCGCCGCCGCCGCAATCAAGATTCATCCCAGCCGTCGGATGTAAAAAATTAACCGACCCGTCAGCGCCGATCCCCAAAAATCCCCGGTAACGATCCGGCAGTGTCAGCGGCACGCCCTCACTGATTAGCATATCAATCGGCATCCCGGTTTTCATGTCAAAATAACCGCCGTTGACACCGAGCAAAGCCCCTGTCCGCTTCATAACAGAACTGAGCGTCTCCAGCGCGCCAAGCGCGCCTTCCGCTGTTTCCATCCCGACGCGATACCCGCCGCGCCTTAAGTCCACCTCTACGATATGGTATGTGAGGATGCCCCAATCATGCATCTCAACCGCCCTCGTATACACCATCCCGCGCGCAAGTTGCTGGCTCTGATGCTCTTCGGCAACACTGCGCCTTACATATATCTCTACGCCGCCGTGCGTTTTCTTTACGAAATAAGGCATCAGGTGCGCAACATCAAGCACCACCCGCACCGTACCCTCCGAAAATCTGGACGCGCGAATCCCCGTAAGCAGCGTATCCCCGCAAGCCGCCGTATACGGGACGAGAGGCGAATCTACACCGCTCAAATCAACCACAAGGCGCGCAGGGTCGCGCAGGATAAAATCTTTCACCTCCGCATCGCCGTCAAGTTCAAGCACGATTTTTACATTTTTCGGATCCGACATATTGCGGATGCCGGTCAGCACGGCGCAATGCGCATCGGACAAAAAGAAAAAAACCGCGGCTAAAAAACAAAAAAGTGTTTTATTTTGACGCATACCTGAATGAAAATTGTAAATTGAAAATTGTAAATTGCAAATTTTGATTCCAGCGCAAAAAGTTATCGGAGTAAATTGAGAAGGATTTTTCAGGCGCAGATCACGCGGGTTACACTGATCGCGCTGAAAAAAACCGGGGTTTTCGTGTTTCCGCACACCAATTCGTCTGCGGAGGTTACTATCAACAGAATAGAAATAGAGTCCCCACAGCGCTATGACCCTATGAATATTGAAGAGAATGCTTAAAGCGCGTATCGTTTGTTTTTATTTCAGGTGTTTTTTAATTTCTGCTAGCCGCTTCTTGCCGTTGCCGCGCTCGTAATCCGGGTCAATTTTAAGTGCCTTTTCAACAAAAGGCAGTGCTTCATTCCAGAGTTTGAAGGTCGCATAAATATCCCCGATCATAAAGTGCGCCCAGGCGTCGTCTTTGGGGATAAGTCCCGCCGCTTTTTGCAGCCACTTTACCGCATTTTTTTCATCGTTCAGACCGAAATAAGCCCAGCCGAGATAAATCATGGCGGTTGTGCGCTTGGGTTCAGTTTTCAGGGCAACCTCGCATTTCTGTTTTGCTTCTTTCCAGTTTTTGAAAAATATATCAGCCCGTGCCAGCCCGGTGTTGGCGCAGGCGTTAGTGGGTTCAAGTTCAAGCGCTTTGCTCATCGGCGCCTTCGCCTTAATTTTCATGTAGTATCCCTTTGTTTTGTTTACAAGCCCTGAATTCTCCATTTCATCGCCTTTTGCGGCGAGGGCATAGCCGAGATAGCAGTGCCCGTCGGCGTAGTCCGGTTTGAGTTTAATGGATTTTTCAAGATGTTCTAAAGCGATGTCAAAGTCCCGCATATAGTAATAGTTCCGTCCGATATAATAGTGCACCATCGCATTCTGGGGCTGCATCTCCAGCGCCTTCTTAAAATATTTTAACGATTCATCGTATTTGGAGAGGTCAAGAAGTTTTACGCCCTCTTTGAGGGTTTTGTCAAAGTCATCGGCGGCGTAAACGGCTGTTAGAGCGAAAAGAATCAGAATAGGAAGAATCATCATTATTTTTTTCACAGCGTTCACCTTCTTTATCTTTAGATGTAGATTTATTTCAGGAGTTTACATTCCTTCAGAGTTTTTTTGAGTGAATCCACATTCCTGCGCTCCATAGGCGCGAGCGGCAGGCGCACCTCACTGGAGATGAACCCCATCAATCCCATTGCGGTTTTAACCGGCGCCGGGTTCACCTCAAGTTCCATCGCCTTCATGAGGGGGAGAAGTTTGTAATGCAGTCTGCGCGCCCTGTCGGCGTTGCCGTTAAGGAACTCGTGAACCAGTTGTCTCATCTCGCGCGGTGCGATGTTCGCCACCACCGAGATAACGCCTGAACCGCCGAGCGCAAGCAGCGCCAGCGTCCAGGTGTCGTTGCCGGACAGCACCGCCACCTTCCCCTCGCACAGGTCAAGGACGCGGCTCGCATAATCAATACCGCCGGAGGCGTCTTTCACTGCCGCAAATCTGCCGACCTTGCTCAACTGGTGTATCGTTTCGGGTTGTATCGTAACGCCCGTGCGCCCCTGATGATTGTAGAGCACTATGGGAATATCAACTTTTTGCGCTACGGCTTTGAAGTGGTCATATAAGCCTTTCTGTGTCGGTCTGTTGTAGTAGGGTGCGATCATAAGCGCTGCGTCTGCGCCTGCCTCTGCGGCGTGGCGCGTGAGAGAAATTGCTTCAGTGGTGGAGTTAGAACCTGTCCCCGCAATCACCGGCGCCCGCCCCCGCACCTGTTCTATCACG
>JBFMBQ010000128.1:0-2560 GCA_040755115.1 bacterium | reverse complement strand
AGCGGAAACTGCCTTGCCGATGCCGTTTTTGCTCTTAAAAACGCCTTTGGTCTCGTTCTGAGCCGACTTGTCAGGTTTTTTCACTGCAACTTGTGCCATTGGATGCCTTCAGCGGCTTGAAACATTGTCCATCCCATTATGGGCTTTTTGCACTGGAATCAAACTTGATTTTTAGGTTTTAATACTTGTAAAATGTGTTATAATATATAAAGAAGATTTCTAAATTTGATTTGTTGCCCGTGGAATAAAAATATGGAACTGCGGCAAGAAACGACACTCAGGCAAATAATCACGATTACCCCCCAGTTGATTCTGGCACAGAGATTGCTGCAACTGCCTACACTTGAGTTGCGGATGGAGATTCATAATGAATTAATAGAGAATCCTGCGCTGGAACTTGAGGAGATTGATGTTTGTCCGTTCTGCTTCCGTCCGATTGAGAATGAGCGCTGCGAGAACTGCGGGAGGCATGAGATTTCGCCCGCCGAGGAGGAGATAAATCACTTTCTCAAGTCACACATGAGCGAATGCGACTGGGAAGAGACGCGCTACGGGTCAGATGAGGAGGAACATGGGAGGTACACCGATTTTATACACAGGGACGGTTCTCTGCAAGATTTTTTACTTTACAATTTCTACACACAGGATTACCCAAAGGGGCATAAGAGATTAGGCGAATATCTCATATACAGCATAGATGACGACGGGCTTCTGCATTACGATATGGAGGATGTGAAGGAACGGTTTGGCGTTGATGAGGGACAGATTGAGGAGATAGTATCAATTTTGCAGGGGCTTGAACCGCCGGGCGTGGCGGCGCGCAGTCCACAGGAGGCGCTTCTTATACAGTTAAGAATTCTGGCGTTAGAAGGCAAATCTGACCCACATGCGGAGCAGATTATAAGGGAACACCTGGAGGAACTCGGCAAGAACAAACTGGAGGAGATAGCAGAGGGGCTTGATGTTACGATTGAAGAGGTGGAGTGTTCACTTTCATTCATAAGGCGGAATCTGAACCCGTATCCCGGGCGCTCCTATCATGAGCGTTCACCTACTAATGCAGACAGCATACGCCCTTCAATGGCGATCAAGCATAACGGCCGCGATCTGACCTACGAGGTGCTGGAACTTGCAGACCTGCGTTTGCGGATCAATCCCCAGTATGCGGAGTTGTATCAGCGGCACTGCGAGGGTGACATATTGATGCCGCGAGATGAGGCAGAGCATATCCGTGAATACTGCCGGCGGGCAAAATTCTTTCTTGACAGCATAAACAGCCGCCGTCATACGCTTGAGAAGATAGCGGAAGCCTTGTGTGAACAACAAAGGGATTTCCTGATCCAAGGGCTTCCAAATTTCAACGACACACTGACACAATCGCGCCTTGCGGAACTGATCTCGCTGCATGAGTCAACGGTATCGCGTGCGATGTCAGGGAAATATGTTCAACTTCCCAGCGGGGATGTTGTATCGTTTGACTTTTTCTTTGATTCCTCCGTTCGTCCGAAGGAATACATACGCAACATTGTTGCACGAGAGGACACAGAGCACCCGCTTGCCGATGCGGAGATATGCGAATATATGAAGCAGAAGGGTTTTAATCTTGCGCGCCGCACGGTAGCCAAGTATCGTGAAGAATTAAACATTCCGCCGTCATTTCAGAGAAGGAGGCTGCATTCACGCATCCGAAAGAGTTAGATGAAAATGCTGTAAAATACCACGCCATCGCCAACAACCTTTACGCAGAGCGTAAATATAACGACGCAATCACTAACTATTTGAAGGCGATTCAAATTGAGCCTGCTTATGCAACGGCATACTATCACCTTGCAGAAGTATACGAGGCAAAAAGGCTTGACGAAGAGGCGGAAAGGAATTACGCCAAAGCGATAGAATTAAATCCCCGCTTTGCAGAGGTTCATATCAAGGCGGGGCTTGACACGCTGCTTTCGGGACCACTCGGCAAGGCGGTGGCGGATTACAAAAGGCTCAAGTCTGGCGGTGATGTTACGGAAGAAACACCGTCCGTTTTAAGTACAACACTCCCTGGGCAACAAACAACCCCAAAGACGACTGCGGCTGAAGATGTAACTTCAGGAGAGGGCGTGATAAATCACGCTCCTTCTGCGCCTGCACCGCCACCCACAATAGAAACCGATTTGGCGCGATTGGGTAATCGTGCCCTACAGACAGAAGAAGAACCCCGGATCACCGAAGGGTTGCCCGAAAAGATAGAACTTAAGATGAAAGAGACTGTGCCGAGTCTGAACAGGGAACCGGGAAAGACAAGGGTTGCGGACGAGTTCGCGGCATTCAAAGGGCTGGATTTCACCGCCGCCGATACGCTTTACGGCACACCTGAAGTTCTTGATGAAACAATTCAGCGCGGTGAGGAGACCGCACCATACAGTGCCGCGACACCCGCGATGTCGGCATACGATGAACTTGAAAAGATGATAACCGAGGAAAAGGAACCTGCGAAAGACACGTTGCGGTACGGAGACTACGCCCTACAACTAAAGGAGATAAGCGGGGAAGAAGGAAGAGTTTCCCCCGAGAT
>JBFMBQ010000127.1:0-11494 GCA_040755115.1 bacterium | reverse complement strand
TTTTGAAAGAATTTTACAATTTTTGATTCGGGCGGGAAAGTGTAACCGCAGTTCGGGCAGCACACGAGATTGCAGTCGGAGCCGAGGTAGCAGTTCCCGCAGCGTGTTTTCATTTCGCTCGGGTCAAATCTGTGTCCGCATAGATCGCATTTTAGCATAAGGAGTGTTTAATAAAAAAGCATTAAATATTTTGGATTTGCACGGATTACACGGATTCCGCAGGGGCGCACGGCCGTGCGCCCCTACTTTTCCTTATTTTTAAGCAGCATTATGCCGTTGATCACAAAGGCGACAATCAAAATAACATATATTAATCCTACTATGTATATCGCACCGCCTAAAAATTCGCCGTTGTGCAACTTCACGAGAAGGCTTTTCCATGGTCTGTCGCTGCCTGCGGGGTCGTGGCGATAATACAAAATGTAACCCGTTACCGCCTGCCATGCCAGGGGCAGAGATAAAATCCAGGATAAAATTCTGTGCAATTTTCTCACTGTATGCCGCCGTTATTCCGGCGCGATAGGGTAATCGCGCGCTGAAGGTCGGCGCGGTGCATAGACCGCGCCCTACAGGTTAAATTCTATCTCAAAATGAAATTGATCGCCCGACCTGCCCGGCACGGCAAGGAATTCGGCAGTCAATTTCTGGCTGCCTCCTAACATTTTAGACAGTCCTAACAGCGTCTGCACGCTATTGACGGAATCAACCCCCGCCGCGCTTGTCCGGAAATCGCCGTATCTTACGAATCCAACGAACCCTTCGCGAAACATGCGGTCAAGTTCAATGCTGTATGCGGATGATTTCACGGCGGTTGCGTTGTTGTCGGACAGGAGGTTTTTGTCCCTGCCGCGCATAGTAATGAGTTCAATGTTCCATTTGTAGTTGAAGCGTGTCCACGCGGTCAAGCCGGTTCGGTAAAAACGGTTTTTTTGCGAGCCTGCCGGTGCGCTGTCGCCTGTGTGTCCGAATATGCCAAGGCTGTATCCTGCGGGCAGATCGTAGAAAGCGTCAAGGTGAATGCTTTTGAAATCGTTGTCATCCGCAATGTTGCCGGTTTCGGCGGCGTCTGCATTGCCGTTTATGATTGATAGAGCGGTCGTAAACCGGTCGCTCGGATAAAAACTTAAACTCACGCCGCGCTGCCTGTCGCGCAGGCGGAACTTATTGGTCTTGCCCCCTATTGACACGCGGCTGTCATAAACGATATTGCGGTTGATCGTGATCCGCTCGGGGTCAGGTATGTGGCTCATGAGCGAGAACTGTCCGAAGGATACGGCGAACTTATCGTCCGGCATCCACCGAACGAACACATCACCTGCATTGTGATATTCGCCGCGTTCCTCAAGGTATTTTTCAATAAAAATTGAACTGTTCTCGCTCAGTGCCGCACCTATCTGGAGTTCTATTGCGTGCATCTGGAAATCGGTGCTTGATTTTGCGGTATTGCCTACGACAAAGCGCGGCTCAACTTTTATACTGACGGGCATGGTCTTCAGTGCCTCAACGCTTGTGTCAAGCGGGTCGTCATCGGTTATGCGGTATCCGTCAGCCTGAAACTTCTTGCCGAAAGTGTTAAGTTTCGGCTGATGCCAGTGGCACATTGAGCAATCGGCGTTGTATTTTCTTGCCCAGTATGGAATGGCGTTTGCAGGCGCGGCGATCAACATTATAAAAGTCATCAATAATAATCCCGATAAAGATGCGAGTTTGAGTTTTTTGACATTTAACATAAAAGTAATCCCCTTTCAAATTTCACAATTGAATTTGCAGAAAATGCAGAAGATAATTCAGTGCGCCGCCGACAAGAAAAGCGAATGGGAAGATAAAGGCGATCATCCCGAGTGCGGCTCTCGTGCCGCGCTCTTTTACCATCATAAAGAACTGCGCTATGCACGGCACGAAGAGCGTAATCGTAACGAGGGCGACGACAGTCTGGACGCCGTCAAGCATGCCCTTCTCGCTGAGGCTGAACAAGCCCGCAGCACCGTAATCGCGCCGCAGGAATCCGATAAGAAACGCCGCTGTCGCCTCAGTAGGAAGACCGAGAAATTTCACCACGACCGGACTTGCCGCACGCTCAATCGCCCCGAGAATGTGGAGTTTGTCAAACATAAAAAGTGCGAATGTGCCGAGAATGAAAAGCGGCACCGCCTCCTTCAGATACCACTCCAGGCGTGCGGTTGTCTTGAGAACGATGTTTGACACTTTTGGGACGCGCAGCGGGGGTATTTCAAGCACGAACTCCGCCTTTTCGCCCGGCAGCACCCGTGAGGCTGCGTAACCGACAATCAGGATGACTCCGATGACAACGCCCAGCCATAAATAAAGACCTGTCGGCGACATTTTTGCGAGCATGCCCATGATGACGCCAAGTTGCGCCGAGCACGGTACGCCGAGCGCGAGAAGCAGCGTAACGATCAGGCGGTCGCGCTTGGATTCAAGTATCCGCGCCGTCATCGTCGCCATCGTGTCGCATCCCAGCCCGAGCACCATCGGCAGGACCGCCTTGCCGTTCAAGCCGATCTTCGTGAATATCCGGTTTGAGATAATTGCGAGGCGGGGCAGATAGCCGGAATCTTCCATTAAACCGAAAAAGAGGAAAAAGGTGCCGACTATGGGCAGGACGATAGCAAGCGAGTAAGTCAACGCCATCGTTACGACGCCGTATTCGCCCACTAAAAATTCGCGCAGCAACTGGAGCGGAAGAATATAATCCGCAATTTTCACCGCCGCAGGATTGATCAGTTTAGCGAAGACCACATTTTCAAGGAAATCCACGCAGGCGCCTGCGCCGAATTCGCCTACGAACTTATACATAAGGAAAAGCACCGCGGTTAGAATCGGCAGTCCCCACAGCGGGTGCATCGTCAGTCTGCCGAGTCGCTCCGCAAGTGTTCCGGAGGGTCTCTGCTCGTATCTGACCACCTCCGTTAGTATGCGCTCCGCTTCACGCATACGGCGCATGTCAATCACATAGCCGATTGGCTGTGAATACTTTTTCTCAAGTTGACACACGACATCATCAATTGTGTTCAAGGTATCCGGGTCAAGGTTTTCGCGCAGCCATTTCACAATAGAGGGATCACCTGCGAGGATCATCAGTGCGAGGGATCGCTTTGAGATGGTGGTCTGCGGCAGGAGCGGGAGGAGTTGCTCAATGGCGTTTTCAATTTCAGGGTCATAGGTGAAGAGGTAATTAGAGGGTGCGGCTTGGGTGATGGCTTGCCTCAGGTGGTCCATGCCCTTGCGCTGCGTGGCGATTGTCGGGACGATGGGGATGCCGAGAATTTCGCCGAGCCGTTTTGCGTCAGTGAACACTCGCCGCTCCCGCGCCTCATCAATCATATTGAGGTCAAGGACGAGGGGCAGCCCCATCTCTGCGAGTTGGAGTGTTATAAAGAGCGCCCTTTTCAGATTTTTCGTGTCCGCCACCTGAAGGACAGCCTCGCATGTTTCAGCGAGGAGCATATCGCGCGTAACGCGCTCATCCTCGGAGGTAGGGATGAGGTTGTTCGTGCCCGGGGTGTCAATTATCCGATAGGTATGCCCGCCGAGCCGCACCTGTCCTTTTGAGACCTCAACGGTTGTGCCTGGATAATTAGAAACTGTAACATAGGAGCCGGTGAGGAGACCGAAGATGACGCTTTTGCCGACATTGGGGTTGCCGACGACGATGATTGGGGGTGATGCAATTGTTTTTGTGTTTTTTTGTGATGTGTGCATTGTGGGGCTCCATTCTGCGGGGTGCGGAGACCCCGCCCTACAAGATTGAGACTGATTCTCAATCTCAATTTAGTTTTTTAAAAAATTTTGTCAGCCTTTCCTGTATCCATCGTCATCTGTTGTTGCGATCTTTATGGCATCTGCTGCAAATGCCGTAAATTTTCAGGGAATGGAAAGACACTTTGAAGTCCCTTGTGCGTGCGATCTGGTCCTGGAGGCTTTCAAGTTTGTCGTTGTAGAACTCAAACACCTTCTGGCATTTAAGGCAATAGAGGTGATCGTGGTGTCCGTGTCCGACAACATGCTCGTAGATGGCTTTTTTGTCTTCGGCGTGGAGGGTCTTGTCAACCAGTTTGCTGCGTGAAAGGAGTTCAAGCGTGCGGTAAACGGAGGCGCGGGAGATATTTTTCGTGCGGCTGAGTAAAGCGTAAATATCTTCGGCGGAGAGATGTCTGTGGTCATTCAGGACGAATTCAGCGATTTTAATTCGCTGCGGCGTGATTTTCAGGTGGTTCTGCCTGAGGTATTCCCTGAACATGTTTAGTTCTTTTTTCATTTTGGTTAAACAGATTATAATTGAGACTGAATATCAATCTCAATTAAAGGATATTAAATTTTAATAATACTGTCAAGACTCTGCAAAAAAAATTGTCCCGATTCAGGGACATACAAAATGGCATTAAATTATCGCCCTGCGGGCGATTAAAATGAACCACAGATGGACACGGATGGACACAGATGTAGGGGCGACCGGCCGGTCGCCCCTACATAAATTCAATAAATATTCTGAACTTTAATACGATGGGTGAAATGGGGAAAATGGGAGAAAGGGAAAAAGGCTGGTGTGGAAGGTATGCAATAAAACAGATAAAAACCATACTAAAAATCTTGTCCTTTTGTTCTATATGCTTTGAAAACGCTATGTTTGAGTTGTTTAGAGTTACGGTATTAAAATCCGGATAAAAAATCCTGTATCCCGAGCGAGATTTCGTCGGCGATTTTTTCTCTGGAATCTTCCGATGCGAGTTTTTTTGCTTCTGTCGGGTTGGACAGGTAGGCAGCCTCAACGAGCACGGCGGGGCGGCGCGTCTGGCGTATGACGGCGAAGGATGCGTAGATGCTTTTGCCCGGCTCGCGGGTCGCAAGCGATCTCATCTGCGATGCGATGTGCTCGGCGAGCGGGCGGCTGACGGGGTCATACCAGTAAACTTCCGCGCCACTCATTTTTGTGTCTGTGTCGCCATTGATATGTATTGAGATGAAGAGGTCGGCGTCCAACTGGTCGGCAAACTCCACGCGGCGGTATAAATCCATCATTTCAGCGGAATCGCCTTCGCGCGTCATCGCTACTCTGTAGCCGGCACGCTCTAATTTATCCTTAAGTCTTCGTGCTATGTCAAGTGTCAGATTTTTTTCCTTCAGTTTACCATCCGCGCTTGCCGCCCCTTCGCGGAAGCCCTTTGGCGTAGGGTCAGGCGCGCCGTGACCGGGGTCAAGGACGATGAGAGGTGCGTTGTGCGGGGTGCGGAGTGCGGGGTCAGCGGTTTCGGCTGTGATGCGGAATTTTTCCTCTTTCATCTCCGCTGAGTAGCCTGCCGGCGAGCCAGGGGCATAAATCATACCTGTTACGGTGGATGATTGGGGATCGCATAAGAGCATAACTCCCGATGGCATGTTGGGTGCGGAGTGGAATTCAGCCGGCAGGTTCTGGCAGTCAATTGAATAAAGACTGAACCATACGAGGAAGGGCATTGTGGAAGCGCGCAAGATAAAGGGTGCAGGGTGTGTAATGGTGAATTCAATGTATTTGATGTCGTTGTCTTCGCCGTAGTCAACGGCGGTTATTTGCGCTCTTGCGTTTTTCGCTTCCTGCGGTGCGGCGGGGCGCACCGCCTCGTCATAGACCCATCCGATTTCCCACGGCGAAAGTTCTACGCGGAGCCAGTGAAAGATTGCATCTGTAACCTTTACGACCGTTCCTTTGGTGAGTATGCCGATTCGTGATACATCCCGTTTAGCCTGCAAGCCGCTGTAGGGGATGCTGCGCAGCGGGGTTTCTTCAGCGATGACGGCGGCGTAAGCAGGGTTTTCGGATGTAGGGGCGAAATTTTCGGGGAAATAGGGCGGCGGAGTTTTCTGTCCGCGTAGTTCGGTGCATACCCAGTTTGGGACCCAGCCATCAATGCCGTTGCGCAGTCTGACATGATACCAGCCGTCTTTCATCTCGGTGGCTGTAACGATTGAGCCACGGAACAGGCGCGCGTCGTATTCAGTTGTTCCGATATTTGCGAAGACGGGTGTTTCGGCGGAGGTTATTTCAATAAGACGATTTTGTGCTGCGGCGGGAGAGAAAGAAAATAAAAGTACAATGATGCTTGTTACAAGCAACCAAATAAAACTTTCTTTAGCACGGATTACACGGATAAGCACGGATTATCAGAAATCTGTTTCTTTAAGATAACGGAGCACTTCATCGGTATCGGAAACGAGGCGGAAGCGTCCGCGAAGAACTCCGTCGCTGTCAAGGACGACATTTTCGGGCGGCGCATCAATCCCATACAATGCGGCGGGGAGCATCGTTTCATCCATATCCACGCGCAAGATTACCATCTGTCCGCTGGAATTCGTTTCTGCCTCCCTGATCACGGGTGCAATCCTGTCGCATACCTGACACCATGGGGCATAAAATTCAAGGATCGTTATTTTTTCTTTTGAAGCAACCGCCTCTATCCTGTCAAAAAATTTTTTTAATTTCTTTTCGTTTTCTGGCTTGTTCTTTTGCTTGAAAAACTGCGTTGTCTGCTCTTTGCCGTGAAAGAAGCCTGTTATCCCGCGCCGGTATTCCAGTTGCACGATCGCGGGAACATACATGACTTTGTAATCGTGTGCGAACTCGTCCATTTCTCTGGCTGAGGCGTTGACGAGCAACAATCCACATTTTTCTTTTTCGGCGACTTTCTTTATCCGATCCATGTGGATTTTGCTCTGCTCCAAGTTTTCAGAATAGAAATAGAGCAAGACCTTTTTCTTTTCTTTCAATTCGTTTTTCAGTTTGTTGATGAATTGAATTTTGGGAGGCGTGGTTTTTTCCGGCAATGCCGCTGCTGGAACTACAAGTGAAATAATGAAAATAAAAAATATGGCTCGCAACAATCTGTTCATTGCCTATATTATTATAGAAAAAGAGCAATAAAGTTTACACTGTATTTGATTTTTTAAATTAATGCGCTTCGCGCAGAATTTTTGACGCGGATTGACGCGGATTACACGGATTTTGTAGGGACGCACGGCCGTGCGCCCCTACACAAAGGGAGAAAAGGGTAAAAATGGGTGAAAGGGGAAAACGAGATTTATTCGTAAAAATGATAAAAAAGATATTAACAATCTGTGTTTTTTAAATTGTGGAAATGTGAAAAACTGGAGAAAATTCCTATAGCATTAAATTAATCGCCTTCGGCGAAAATGGTTCACGCAGAGAGCGCAAAGGGCGCAAAGGTGTAGGGGCCGTGCGCCCCTACAAGATGGGCGAAAAGGGCGAAAATGCTGGAAAGGGGGGAAAGGGATTGAATTTATATCCGGGCGCTAACTTCAGGAAATGTCCGTTTTTTTTGCATTCTGGTTCGGGGGGCAACCCCGAACCGACCTGGGTTGTTTTTGACCTGGGTTGTTTTTAACCCGTGTTATTTTTAATTTATATCATAAAATTATTTAGATGTTAAATGTTCGGCGATGTCGGGTTATAATTTAGCGTAGTAAATTGAAAAGGGAGGCATTGTTATGAGATGGTATCACAAAGTTGGTTTTTTCCTGCTGGCTGCGCTCGTGTTCGCCGCGGGGGGGATGATACTGCGTTTGACCACAAGCGTAGAGGCGGAAGGAATAAAGATAGGCTATGTTGACCCGGACGAGATACTCAAGAAGTTTCAGCCTGCGGTTGATGCCGCGGGCCGTCTTGACACGCTCAAGGCGCAGCGTGAGAAGGACTTGAGGGACAAGGTGGTGGAAAAGTTCGGTACCGCTGATGTTGACAAGTTGCCGCGCGAGAAGCAACTTGAACTTAATCGGCTGATTGAGGAGGCGGAGAAGAGTTTTGAGGGCGAAGTGGATAAAATACGGCAGGATGAGTGGGACCCAGTGGTGGGGAAAGTAAGGGAGATGATTGAAAAGGTCTCGCAGGAGGCAGGCATCACAATTGTCCTGCAGAAGGAAGTCGTTCTTTACGGCGGCACTGATTTAACGGAGGATGTTCTGAAGGAACTGACGAAGCAATGATGAAATGGTCGCTCATTTTTATTTTGTTATTTGCTGCCGGCGCCGGCGGGTATCATATCCGGCTGCCTGTGCGCACAGTCAGGGCTGGTTTTGTGGATGTGATGGCACTTTTTAATAAAGATCGCAATACAAGTTCACGAAAGCAATTCTTAAAGATTCAGGCTTTGTTGAAGGAAAAGATGAAAGAGCGATTCGGCTCAGACAGCGATGTCTTTTCGTTTATCAGGACAGAGGGCGTTTCAGCATCACGGGGTTTTGCGGAAAGAGATGAAATTTTGACTGCCGCGATGGACAGCGAAATGCGGGACATGCTCCGCCTTGAAGCGGAAACGAGCGCGGCAGCGCTGCGGGATAACTTCACAGCCGAATATGCACGCGCACTGCGATTCACGGAATCACTTTACGATGAGATGAAGGATTTATCTCCGAAGACGACGCCGGATGAAATAAGGTATCGGCTTTTCAACATGAGACTGAAACTTGAGGTGCTGACCTCCGACCGGTTCGTGATGTCGGATCAGGAGATAGCGGCGATTAATGAGAAAATATCAAAATTACAGAAACTTGTAGATGAACAGAGGGAGCAGGAACAGAGGGAAATGATGATGAAATATGAATCGCAGGCTCGCGCTGCCCGCGAGGAAATTGAGAGAAAGTATGAAAATCAGAAGATGGCGATGCAGAAGGAACTTGATGAACGGGTTGAAGAACTCAGGGGCGAATTGATGGAGCAGATGAACGCGCTGCGGCAGGAGACAGAAAGATTGGCAGCGGAAAAGCGAAGTTTTGAGAGAAAGATGAAGAAACATGCACGCACTGACGGGGGAGTTTACAGGGACAAAGAACAGAAGATAGAACAGGATGAAAAACTGCTTGAAGAATTCAATGCGGGTGTGGCGCGTGAGGCTGCGGGTGCGGCGCGTGAGGCTGGCGTGGCGCTGCTGATAAAAAAGCCGTTTTGGGCACGCGGCGATGTTGTGGACTGCACTGATTTTTTTGAATAGATTTTGACACGGATTACACGGATTTTGAAGATTACAATGAGAATAGCATTAGGCGAAATAGCAGAGCGCGTAGGCGGCAGAGTTGAGGGTGATGCCGGAGTTGAGGTATCGGGCATTTGCTCCATTGATGATTTGCGCGAAGGACATGTTGTATTTCTTGAGAAGGGTCGTGATGCAGCCAGGATTGAGGGCAAGCCGCTTGCGGGGGTGATATGCGCGCCCGACGCGCAGGTGAAGGGGCATAATCTCATCCGCGCCGAAGCGCCGCGTATTGCTTTTGCGCAACTGCTCGCGCTTTTTCATCCGCAGACAAAACCTGAACAGGGCATACATCCCGCCGCGTTCGTTCACGAATCCGCCGTTATCGGGCGGGGTGTTTCTATCGGTGCGTGTGCTGTCGTTGAAGCCGATGCCCACATCGGAGACGACGCGGTGATTCATCCATCGGCATACATCGGCAAGCGGGCGAGCGTTGGTAATGGGTGTGTCATCTACCCGATGACCTGCGTGCTGCACGATTGCGTTCTGGGCGACAGGGTGATACTGCACAGCGGCGTTGTGATTGGGGCGGATGGATTTGGGTATGTGAAGGACGGTGAAAGGCACAGAAAAATCCCGCAGGTCGGCAATGTAGTGATTGAAGATGATGTTGAGATAGGGGCGAATTCGGCGGTTGACCGTGCCACAATCGGCTCAACGGTTATCGGCAGCGGCACGAAGATAGATAACCAGGTGCAGGTCGGACACAATGTCAGGGTCGGCAGGAACTGCATCATCTGCGGGCAGGCGGGCATTGCCGGCAGTTGTATTATTGGCGACAGTGTAACTATTGCCGGGCAGGCGGGCATTTCGGATCATATAACGATTGGGGCAAATGCGATAATCGGGGGAAGTGCGGGAGTGATAACGAATGTGCCTGACAATTCATTTTATTCCGGTTTCCCAGCGCGCCCGCACCGGGAGGCGATGAAACTGCTTTCTTCAGTGCAGAAACTGCCGGAGATGGAGAAGAAAATAGACGAGATTTTGCGGTTGCTGAGGCAATCGGATAAAACTGTTGGAAAATAGACGGGATTTACGGGATGGACATGATTTGTCATATCTGCGGAGGTAAGTTAGAAAAAATTGTTACTGATCTGCCATTTAAAATTAAGGATAATTCCATCGTCATCATTAAAAAATTACCTGTGTTACAATGTGTAAATTGCAGTGAATATTTAAGTGAAGATTCAGTTATGGAGAGAGTGGATTGCATTTTAGGGAAGATAGACAAGGAAGCGGAGATTGAAGTTATAAGTTATGCCGTGTGAAAATTTGACAGGATTTATGGGACGGATAAGATATATTTGAACAGGGGATAATTAAAATTCATGTTCATGCGGAGGTAAGAAACGATTATGTCGGCTCAATTTACGGCAATTTACGAAAAGGGAGAAAAATACTACATCGGGTACTGCCCTGAAGTTCCCGGTGCAAACGGGCAAGGCGAAACATTGCGGGAATGCCGTGAGAGTTTGAAAGAAGCGATCAAACTTATTCTTCAAGACAGATTGGAAGACGCCTTGCGAGGAATCCCCGATGACGCTATTCGGGAGGCTTTGGTCGTTGAATGAAACGGCATGAATTCCTCCTGCATCTCCGATTCCACGGTTGTGTTCTTAAACGAGAAGGTGCGAAACATTTCCTCTATCAGAATCCTGTCAATGGTGTAGTCGAGGCTGTCCCCCGCCATACTGAGATTGATAATAGACTGGCGAAGAAAATCTGTAGCCGGTTAGAAATACCACAAGTTCGGGAACCTTAAGAAAATTAAAGCAGGGTGCGCAGAAGCAGGCAAAAAATTTGATGTGAATTCCCGCTGAAAATTGGCAGGATTTACAGGATGAACGGGATTATGTTTTGAAGATTATTCGTGAGATTTATATTCTTTATGGTAAGATAGCGGAATGGAGATATAGATAAACGAGGATAAGAGGGGAGAACTGATATGGTGATGCTGCCAGAAAAACTGCCGGGAAAACAGTTGGGTTTGTCGGATATAAAGAATGGAAAGGTAATTGTTACGAGAAACAAGCCGAGGCTTGAATATGCCTGGGACGCTGGGATGGCGATCGGGCGGTATCTTGAGGAACTGAAGAACGGCAGACTGATAGGAAAGAAATGCAATAAATGCGGAAGGATTATGATTCCGCCGCGTATGTTCTGCGAGTTGTGCTTCCGCCCCTCTGATGAGTGGGTGTATCTGAAGGACACGGGGCGTGTGAATACTTACTCTGTGTGTTATGTGAACTGGGATGCGAGCCGCGTTGAGGAGCCTTTCTTGCCTGCGGTTATTGAGATAGACGGCGCCTCGGAAGGGATGGGAATAATGCACCTTCTTGGCGAGGTCAAGCCTGATGAAATAAAAATCGGGATGGCTGTGCAGGCGGTGTGGAAGCCTGCTGGTGAGCGCGAGGGTGCGATAACGGATATAAGGTATTTCAAGCCGATGGTTT